>JAOTTJ010000290.1 GCA_029864465.1 Gammaproteobacteria bacterium
ACCGGTGGGCAGATGATGCCGCCGGTCATGGGCGCGGCCGCCTTCATCATGGCGGAGATCGTCGGCGTGCCTTACGTGAGCATCATGAAGGCGAGCATCACGCCCGCTCTGCTGTTCTTCGCATCGGTAATGTTCGTGGTTCATCTGCAGGCGCTGAAGAGTGATATTGGTATGCCGGCCCCGGACGAGCCAACGGATCCCGGCTTCACGCTGCCGCTCTGGCAGGGTATACCGTTTCTCGTACCGTTCTTTGGGCTCATCGGCATGATCGTGGTCGGTTACTCACCGGTCATGGCGTCCGCTTACGCGATCGGCGGACTCGTCGTGCTGTTCACGATCTTTCGGCGGCCACGGCCGTCTGAATTGGCCGAAAAAGTCGGCCTCGCGCTCAGCAGAGGCGCGCGTAGTGTCGTGGCGATTTCGGCGGCGTGTGCCGCGGCCGGTATCATCTCGGGTGTGCTCGCGATGACGGGGCTCGGCTCGAAGCTATCTGCTTTCATCATCTCCTTTTCGGCCGGCATTCCGATCGTGGGTCTCGGCCTGACGATGGGCGTCGGAATAATTCTCGGTATGGGCTTGCCGACAACGGCGTCTTATCTAATCTTGGCGACCGTAATCGCGCCCGCGCTTGCGGATATGGGCATACCGCTGCTCACGGCACATCTGTTTGTGTTCTTTTTCGGCTGTGTGTCGACGATTACACCGCCAGTTGCGCTCGCATCCTACGTCGCGGCCGGGGTTGCCAAGGCGGACATCAATCTTGTTGGCTGGACGGCGTTCCGCTTCGGTCTCGTTTGCTATCTGCTGCCGTTCGCGTTCGCCTTCGGGCCCGGTCTACTCGCAGAGGGCGGCTTCTGGATCGTTACGACGACCGTGGCAACAGGCGTCGTCGGCGTCTTTCTGCTCGCGAGCGCTATCGTTGGATATCTGCGCGCACCTTTGGCGCCGTGGAGTCGTGCGCTCGCTGGCCTTGCCGGGGCGTGCCTGCTGTATCAGGGATTTGCCAGCGATGCACTCGGCGCTGCGCTTGCCGCGACGCTATTCGCTGTAGCCGCCAGGCATCGCCGCACCGGCATCGGCCTTTAGCGGGTACTCGGCCTCCGCTGGATCGGCCCAGGCGAACTACTGCATTCGGGCAGAAGCGGCCACTCCGGCGGTTGCTTTCTAGCGCCGAGCCAAGCGTTCGCCAATGGCCGTTCGCTGAGATGGCATGCGCCTGTCGGACTCGATCTGGCCAGAAGGCGACAGCACGTACCTTTCCTGCTGCCAGCCGACATAGAAGCTGCCAGTCTCGTTCGGGTTTGCTGTGACCTCAATTTCATCGGGGGTTACGTTCTGCTTGACGTAATCCCCGATCAGATTCGCGATGCTGGGCCTTTCCGCGGCATATATGATATCCATGACAACCTTCCTTCCTTGTGCTGTTGAGCGCGAGGTTCAACCGAACTCTCGTGACAGTACGTGGACTAGGATATGCAGGATTAGCTTAACTGGGCCTGAACCGAATCCGGGCAGAGGGCTGAATGCGGTGGGCACGCGGCTCGAATTAATCGTAACCTGATTGCGGACCTCCGCCATCAGGCGTAGAGCGGACATCACGATGGAGTATCTCTGGTGGTGCGTCGACTGTCGGCTGCTGGCCGAAAGCAATGGGACGAAGGAGATTAGGAAGTTGATAGTTACGTTTCATACCAAGGCATACGCCGATATAACGATGTTCGGAGACGTAGCTGTTCGACTGCTCGAGCTAATGGGCCACAGCGGCAATGTTCCAAGCGCCATCTTGCCGGAAGATATTCCTGAGGCGCTGAAGCGGCTGCGAGCAGGTGTAGAGGGCGAAGAGAACGTGGGGGCGGATGAAGCGCCGAGCGAGGGGAAGGACACGGCAGACGAGCCAGTCGTGAGTCTGAAAACACGCGCTTTTCCGCTTATCGAGTTACTGGAAGCGGCTGTACTAGAAGACGAGCCAGTTAGCTGGAAGTGACGGACGAGAGCTAATCGGCGTGGTCCTATGACTTCCAAACGTAGCAGCAAATTCCGCGATCTTCATGCCGCCTTGGCTTCCGAGGTCATTGACGCGCTCCGTGCCAATCAACCGGACACAGCGCGTCAGCTGGTGCAGTCGCTGCACTCGGCTGACATCGCTGATTTGCTGGAGCACGTGTCGCATCGTGAGCGGGAACGGCTGGTCGAAGTCCTGCGTGAGGGTTTCGATCCGAAAATCCTAACGGAACTGGACGATGCAGTCGCCGAGCGAGTCATTGATCAGCTCGGGCATATCCATGTGGCCGAGGCAGTCGGGTCGATGGAGACCGATGATGCGGTTGATGTCGTCGAAGCGCTGGATCCGGAGGTGCAGCGGGCGGTTCTGGAGCCGCTTGCTCCGGTCCACCGGACCCTCATCGAAGAGGGACTGTCCTACCCGGAGAATAGCGCCGGCCGGCTCATGCAGCGCCAAGTGGCCGCGGTCCCCGCGGATTGGACCGTCGGCAAGACGATCGACTATTTGCGTGATGCCGATGACTTGCCCGCCGACTTCTTCGATCTCTTTTTGACCGATCCAGAGCGGCGGCCCATTGGAACGATCCCGCTGAGTCGCGTCCTTCGAACGCCCCGAGGCGCAGCGCTCACAGAGATCATGCGCTCGGAACTACGAATCATTCCCGCAGATATGGACCAAGAGGAGGTGGCGTTCCTGTTTCGCCAGCGGGATCTGATTTCGGCGCCTGTCATTGACGCAGAGGGACGGCTGCTCGGTGTCGTTACAGTCGACGACGTCGTCGATGTCATCCACGAAGAGCATGAAGAGGACATCATGGGCCTCGCCGGCGTCGGCACCGAAGACGATCGATTCCACGCGATCCGGGACACGATCCGCTCTCGCTTTGTCTGGTTGACGATCCATCTGGTCGCCGCTATCGCTGCCTCAGCAATAATTAGTCGTTTTGCCGGCACCATTGAGGAGCTGGTGGCACTAGCGATCCTCATGCCCATCGTTGCCACAATGGGTGGGACTGCAGGTATTCAGGCCTTGACTGTCGCGGTGCGCGCGATTGCTGCGAAAGAGCTCACAGCGACGAACGCACTCCGTTCTATTCGAAAAGAAATACTCGTCAGTAGCCTCAACGGTCTGCTCTTTGGCGTCCTCATCGGTGGCCTTGCGTGGGCGTGGTTCGGGAGCCCGGCACTAGGCGGCGTCATCGCTCTCGCCATGGTGATCAATCTTCTGGCGGCTGGGCTCACCGGTAGTGCGCTCCCCGTCGTTCTCCAGCGCGCAGGTTTCGATCCGGCTGTCGCCTCCAGCGCGTTGCTGACGTCGGTTACAGACGTCGTCGGTTTTTACGTTTTCTTGGCGCTGGCTGCCGTACTGCTGCTGTAGCGCATCCGATAAAGGGCCACTGCTGGCCGTACGCTGACGTGAGCAATCGCGGATTTCTACATTAACTGTAGGTCCGCTGTCGAGCGCAAATCAGACAGTGTGCTCGGGGCCGAAAAATTAAAGCGCCTTAACGGCGAGTTCCGGTCTGAAGGCCGACATTCCAGTGGTATATTCTCAAGATCGAGCGGACGGCTGACGATGGCCGCGAGCGGACTCCTTGAGCTCCGAGATGACGATTTTCTAAAGGAGCGGCTTTGAGAATCGCTACCTGCAGCAGAGTTTATCTACGCGGTCGCTGTTGGCGTTCCATTCGCATTGATTCGTTAACTGCGACCGACCTCGGAAGGGCGTTCTCGGAAATCGGAAGACACTTGGGATATTCGACAATGCATCGTTCAAGGACGCTGAGCGTAGTTGCTTTGCTCTTTATTGCCCAATCGGCTTTCGCTCAGAAGTGGGTCGAGTTTACTAGCGACGTGGACCGCTTCGCGATCGAGTTTCCAACTGGTGGGCCAGAGATTCGCGAGATCGCTTACGAGTCGGAGTACGGTGCCGTCTTTCCCGCACGGGTCTATTCGTCCGAGGATGAGAGGGGTCGCTATTCGGTCACGGTAGTCGATTACACCGATGCCAGGAGAATACACGCCGAGCGCACGAATAAGACAAACGCCGATGACGGATCGCTCTACTGGGCCGTCGATGTGATTGGATCTATTGCTTATGCGGCGTGGAATATCCGCAAGAGGGGCGGCGAGATCACGTACGATGCGTTTCACTACATCCAACGCGTCGCGGGGCATCAACTACAGATCACCAACTCTGATCGATCCCGCACGTTTGTGGGGATCTATCTCCACGAAACGCGTCTCTATATCGCAGAAGCAACGGTGTTGCCGCGATCGCCTCCACCAGTCATGTTTCAGCAGTCACTGACCTTGTTCAACGAGGAGGGTGATACGTTTAACTATGAGTACATACATCACCCTCGACTCAGAA
>JAOTTJ010000291.1 GCA_029864465.1 Gammaproteobacteria bacterium
GTCGCTTCGTCGGCGGGCCGAGGACATCCAGCAAGAGCTTGCGAGGACCGGACAGATCGTACGGCGCAACGCCGTGGAGTTAGCATCCGAAGTCGCCGGTGCAGCGGACGATACGCGCATTACCGCCTCGATCAAGGCGAGATTTGCGACCGATCGAGACCTCGCTGCATTCCCGATCTCTGTGAGCACGTCCAACGGCCGCGTGAGCCTGTCGGGAACGGTGGACTCGCCGGAACTGATCGGTCGGGCCGTTACGCTGGCGATGGGCACGAGAGGCGTGCGCGAGGTCGTAGCGACGCTCCGCGTGGAAAGCGCCTAGTCGCCGACTCGTCTCGTCACCGCCCGATCGCGGCAAGGCCTAAGCGCCCCGTCACGCTCCCATCGAGAAGGACGGGTGAGCGCAGATTGCCGGTTTATTCGAAAAATCCGCTCGATCGAAGTCCGGTGTCAGGAGGCGACGCGGCTGGAAAGAGCCGTCTTGGAGGCCGGCGCCTAGGCCAGGTCGTCGTCGCAATCGTCGAGCATATCCAGATTCGTGCCGCTGTCGAGCACCGTGCTGCCGTCGCGCAGATCCTCGGCGCGCAAGATCGCGCCTTTGCCGAAGCGACCGACAATACGATCCATGGTCGTCTCGAGGCTGCGCTGCCGGCCGTCGTCGAAAAGATCGGACTGACCCGTCTCCTCGCGCGGCTCGAGGTCGAACGCAGCAACCCCGATGAGGCGGAACGGACCCGGATGATCGAAGGCATCGAGCAATGTCCGTGACTCCTTGAACAAGGTGTCCGCGGTATCCGCTGGCACCGATAATCGCCGTTGACGGCTGAGCAGCTCGAACTTCGACGTCTTCAACTTGACGCGCACACCGCCGGCCAGATAGCGCTTCGCCCGTAAACGCTGCGCTATCCGATCGGCCGACCGGCGTAGATGCTGCTCGATATCTTCTCGTCGCACGATGTCTTCGTTCAAAGTTCGTTCTGAGCCGATGCTCTTTCCCGAGCGACCGCGACTGACCGGGCGCGGGTCGATCGCGTGCGCAAGCTCAAAAAAACGTGTGCCCGCAGCGCCGAGTTGCCGACGCAACTGAGCCTCGTCGGCGGCAGCGACATCGCCGATCGTCTGCAGACCGAGCGCCCGAAGCTTCGCCACGGTCTTCGCTCCGGCACCCCACAGCCACTTGAGGGGCAACGGTGCAAGCCACGTGACGGCCGATTCCGGCGGAACGACGACCAAGCCGTCCGGCTTGCCATGCGCGCTCGCCACTTTCGCGACATATTTGGTCGCTGATAGGCCGACCGAGATATCCAGGCCCGTCGCTTCACGAACAGCTCCTTTTATCTGGCGCCCGATGCGCTCGGGCGTGCCGAAAATATGCTCGGCACCGGTCATATCGAGAAACGCTTCGTCCAGGGACAACGGCTCTACGTCAGGCGAAAAATCATCGAATACCGACATGACCTGTCGCGAAAGTTCTTCGTAGCGCTCAAAACGCGGCGCGACGATCAAGGCGTCAGGGCAACGGCGCCGAGCTTCGGCCATCGGCATTGCGCTACCCACACCGAACGGCCGCGCTTCATAGCTCGCGGTCAGAACGACACCGCGATGACTCTGCGGCCCGATGAGCACCGGTTTGCCGCGCAGCGACGGATCATCGAGCTGCTCGACAGCCGCGTAGAACGCGTCGAGATCCGCATGGACGATGACCTTGCTCCATGGCCCCATGCTGCGAGCTTACTCTCGACTGCAAACCGTTACAGTAGCCTGTGGGACCGCGAACGATTTCGCACCAAGCGCATGCTGATTGGCACCCGCGCCGGTTGCAGCGTTGGGATGCGTCGGCGCCGGCTCACCGTAGCGCCTGACGTCAACGAAAAGCCGCGCACGATTGTATTGGTCAAACAGTATCTAAGAGGTATTCTTTCGTCATGACTATGAGACGAAAGATCACATTTTTGCCTGCGCTCGCGATCGGGCTGCTCGCCTCGGGCAGCCTGTCGGCCCACCATGGGGGGGCGGTCTACGACTCCACACGCAGCGTCACGGTTCGTGGCAGCGTCACGGAGTTCAAGTTCGTGTTTCCGCACACGTTGGTCTACATCGCGGTCAACGGGCCGGACGGCGAGACAGTCGTGTGGTCGGGCGAGCTCACGACACCGAACCGATTGGCCCGAGGCATCGGCGGCGGCGGCACGCCCACCTCGATCAAATGGACGGCGAATACACTGCTACCCGGCGATGTCGTCGAGATGGCCGGCAACCCCGCCCGCAACGGCGCACCGTCGATGCGCATACTCGGATTGGTGGATGCCAACGGGCGCGCACTGATCGGCGGCGACGCCATGCCCGTGGAGCGAGGCACGGCATCCGAGGATCCGCTGCCCGACGGCCAGGGCGCCGATCTCAGAGGCGTGTGGATGCGCAACTACGAGCATCGCTACCAGAACTATGCCTTCACCGAAGAGCCCCCGCCGATGACGCCCTGGGCACAGACGCGCTTCGAACAATCGCGTCCGACCTTCGGACCCGACTCCGTTGCCGTGGCGGAGACGAACGATCCGGTCTACCGATGCGAGCCGCCAGGTGTGCCCAGAATCTATGCACACCCGGCGCCCTTCGAGATCTTTCAGCTGTCCGACCGTGTCGTGATCGTCTACGAGTTCCAGCATCACGTGCGCCAGATCTATACGGACGGCAGAGGGCGCGCCGAGGGCCGGCCGGCATCGTGGATGGGCCAAGCCGTCGGTCACTGGGAAGATGACGTTCTGGTCGTCGAGACGACGGATTTCAATGACAATACGTGGATCGATCGTCGCGGCGTGCCGCACAGCGATCAACTGCGCGTCACCGAGCGATTCCGGCGCGAGGCCGA
This sequence comes from Gammaproteobacteria bacterium, assembly GCA_029864465.1. Taxonomy (GTDB): domain Bacteria; phylum Pseudomonadota; class Gammaproteobacteria; order Steroidobacterales; family Rariloculaceae; genus JAHEEM01. Next base: position 2,867 of record JAOTTJ010000291.1, read on the forward strand.
GGACCGGCTCGTCGTCGACATCACGGTCGAGGATCCCATCGCGTTTACAGCGCCCTGGACCACGCAGCGGTTGTTCGACTCGGTCAACTGGACGCTCGCTGAAAGCGTCTGTGTCGATACCGCCTCGTTCGAGGAATTCTCCGAGTTCGAGCGCGAGGTGCTGGAGTACGTCACGGACCCATAACCTCTCGGGACCCACTACAAAGGCGCCGCCCGATGTCGAACGCGACATACCTCTCGATAATCGCTTGCGCAGCGAGCACGGCGCCGTTGCAGCTCGTGCAAGCCCAGAGCCTGTTCGACGCCGACGTCGATACCGTGCGCATCGTTGCTTCCGGCCAGCGATATACGCCGCGTCAGAGCGTCACGCCAGGCGGCGGGCCCCGCCACACGGCGGACTACGACGTCACCGTGACCTGGGACCCCGCGGCCTGGCGCGCCCGCGAGGAATGGGTCATGCACACGGTCTATCCCGCCGATACGGTGCTCGAATTCACGATGACGTATGCAGAGACGGCGGGCATCAAGGAAGGGCGGCACAACTATGCCGCGACCGGTCCGAGCACGGCGCCGATCGGCGCCGCCCGTATCGGCACCAATTTCAAGGATCTCTGGCTCACGAACCCGATCATCCTCGGCGCCCACGCGGACGCCTCGCTGCCCGCAACGCCGATCTGGATCGACGGAAGACCGATGGAACGCATGCGACTCTGGGCGCACGATACCGAGTGGACGATGATCGTCGATCCGGGAACGGGCCTGCCGGCAGAAGTCATCGCGACGGAAGCCGACCCGCATAACGCCCAAGCGCCGGTGCGGGTCGTGTTCTCGGGCTGGCGCGAGGTTTCCGGCGTTCCCTTCCCGTTTCAGATAGAGCAATACGTCAACGGCAAGCTCATGCGTCGCGAGATTCGCTCCTCGATCGAGGTGAACCCGCGAAATGCCGACATCAACGTCCCGCGCAATCTCGAGGACACGGATGAAGCCATGCGCGCGTGGGGCTGGGCCCGGTCGAACCTGCTGTTGGCACGCGCAGGCCTCGGCGGACCCCAGGACAATCCGCAGATCTCCAACGTCGTCATCGAACAGGTCGGTCGCGATATCTACCACGTGGCCGGAGGCACGCACCATGCCCTGGCCATCATCGGCCCCGACGGCATCGCCATGGTCGATGCACCGTGGTTTCCAGAGCGATCGGCGGTCGTGCTCGAGCAACTAGAGACGCGTTGGCCCGACCTGCCCGTGCGTTACATCATCTTGACTCACCACCATATCGATCACTCCGGCGGTTTCAGGAGCTTCGTCGAGGCCGGCGCAACGCTCGTCGCCCACACGGATGCCGTGCCGTTCTTCGAGGAGGCACTGCGGCTCGCAGGACATCCGAATACGCGGGCCGTATCCGTCAGCGATACTGCCTCGCTCGAAGGCATCGGCCGGCGGATAGAGGTTTTCGACATCCCGAATTCGCATGCCGATGGCTACGTCGCCGCTTACGTGCCA
>JAOTTJ010000292.1 GCA_029864465.1 Gammaproteobacteria bacterium
GAGCACGTTATCGATACCGAGCTGCTCGAGGCCTTCGATGAGATACGCAACCTGGCGCGCGCCGCCGTAGAGCCGCGCGCCGGATTCGAGATGCACGATACGCATAGAAAAAAGGGGACAGTGACCATAACTGATGCTATCAACATTAGATCAGAACCCCCCGCTGAAAGCAGTTAAGGTCACTGTCCCCTTTTTTCTTACAATGGGCGCTGAGCTGACCGGCGGATGATTTTTTGACCGAAGCGCACACACCGATGATGCGGCAATACCTGAGCCTCAAGGCACAGCATGCCGACGCGCTCCTGTTCTACCGCATGGGGGACTTCTACGAGCTCTTCTACGACGATGCACGCCGCGCAGCCAAGCTCATCGACATCGCGCTGACGAGCCGCGGAGCATCGGCCGGCCAACCCATTCCGATGGCCGGCGTGCCGGCGCATTCGGTCGACAACTATCTCGCGCGCCTCGTGCGGCTCGGCGAATCCGTTGCGATCTGCGAGCAGATTGGTGATCCGCGAACGAGCAAGGGCCCCGTCGATCGTGAGGTCGTGCGGGTCGTGACGCCCGGAACCTTGACCGACGAGGCGCTGCTCGATGCAAAGCACGCAAGCTTTCTCGCAGCCGTCGCGACGGCGGGCACCGGAGGCGCAACCGGCCTCGCCTGGCTCGACCTGGCGAGCGGCCGGTTCTGGGTCATGCAAATCGAGACCGATGAGGCGCTGCGAGCCGAGCTCGAGCGTTTAAAGCCCGCCGAGCTTCTGCTGGCCGAGGAAGCCATTGTGCCGGCCTGGCTCGCCGAGACCAGCCCCGTGCGCGAGCGCCCGCCGTGGCATTTCGATGCCGAGTCGGCTGCGGCGCTGCTGTGCCGGCAGTTCGGCACGCGCGATTTATCGGGCTTTGACGTCGCCGATTCGCCCGTCGCCATTGCCGCCGCCGGCTGTCTGCTGCAGTTCGTCAACGATACGCAGCGCGCAGCGGTGCCGCACATTCGTGGTCTCACACGCCAGCGGCGCGAGGAGACGGTCATCATGGATGCGGCCACGCGGCGCAATCTGGAGATCGATACGAGCTTGGGATCGCGCGAGGAGTACACGCTCGCCGGGCTCATGGACCGCTGCGCAACGCCCATGGGCAGCCGCCTGTTGCGGAACTGGCTCAGTCAGCCGTTGCGCGATCGCCCGACGTTGCGCAGACGCCAGGCGGCCGTCGACACGCTCTCACGTGCGACTGAGCTCGATCCCTTGCGAGCCGAGCTCGAGGGTGTCGGCGACATCGAGCGCGTCCTGGCGCGCCTCGCGTTGCGCTCAGCCAAACCACGCGATCTCGCGCGACTGCGAGAAGCGCTCAGGCAATTGCCCGCGATCCGCACGGCCGTCACCTCGATGGCGGACTCGCCACGACTCGCAGCGCTCGGCGAAGCCATTGCACCGCACGATGCCGAGCGTGAACTACTCGAGCGCGCGCTCGTTCAAGAGCCGCCCGTGCTGATTCGTGACGGCGGCGTCATTGCTCGAGGCTATGACACCGAGCTCGACGAACTGCGTGCGATCAGCGCCGATGCGAGTAGCTTCCTGGACGATCTCGAGGCACGTGAGCGCGAGCGCACCGGCTTGAGCACGCTGAAACTCGGCTACAACCGCGTGCATGGTTACTACATCGAGATCTCGCGCGCGCAAGCGAACAACGCACCGGAAAACTACTTGCGCCGCCAGACACTCAAGGGTGCCGAGCGCTACATCACGCCGGAGCTCAAGGAATTCGAGGACAAGGTCCTCGGCGCACGCGAGCGCGCGCTTGCACGTGAACGTCACCTCTACGAGGCACTACTCGAGCTGCTCAACGAGTCGCTCGCGGCGCTTCAGGAAACGGCGGATGCGATTGCCGAGGTCGACGTGCTCGCTAATCTTGCCGAGCGCGCCGCAACGCTGAGCCTCGTTAGACCTGAACTCGACGACGCGCCGCGGGTTCGCTATACGGGCGGGCGGCATCTCGGCGTCGAGCAAGCGCAAAGCGAACCATTCGTGCCTAACGACCTCGAGCTCGACGACGACCGCCGGCTGCTCGTGATCACGGGCCCGAACATGGGCGGCAAGTCGACCTACATGCGCCAGACCGCGCTCATCGCAATCCTCGCGCACATCGGCAGCTTCGTGCCGGCCGAATCCGCGACGATCGGCCCTGTCGATCGCATCTTCACGCGCATCGGCGCGGGTGACGATCTTACGGGCGGGCGCTCGACGTTCATGGTCGAGATGACCGAGACGGCCAATATCCTGAATAACGCGACACCGCAGAGCCTCGTGCTCATGGACGAGATCGGCCGCGGCACGAGCACGTTCGATGGGCTCTCGCTGGCCTGGGCCGCCGCGCGCTTCATTGCAGAGCAGACACACGCGTTCACATTGTTCGCGACGCATTACTTCGAGCTCACGAGCCTCGCCGAAGAGCTGCCGGCCACGGCCAACGTGCATCTGGATGCGACCGAGCACGGTCAGGAGCTCATCTTTCTGCACAGCGTCAAGGAAGGCCCGGCGAATCAAAGCTACGGCCTGCACGTCGCGCGCCTCGCCGGTGTGCCGCAAACCGTCATCGATGCCGCGCGGCGCTATCTCGCAAGCCTCGAGCGCGAGCTCGAGGAGTTGCGCGATGCCGGACCCCAAGGGCAGCTGCCACTATCGGCACCGCAGCCACCCGACCCCATCGGCGAGGAAATCAGGGCGCAGCTCACGACGCTCGACGTCGATGCGCTGACGCCGCGCGAGGCACTCGACTTGGTTTATGAGCTCGCGCAGCGCGCTCGCAGCGACTCCAGGTAAGCGCGGCGTTCACTGCAATCGCCTCTTCGACAACGGTCGTCGCGCTGGGCAGCGGGTGGGTCCGCGACGAGCGCAGTGACGCACGCACCGCGGGGGCCGAGGCGAGCACGCGTCCCCTCATCGCTCGCACTAGTGGCGTTCGAAGCGACCGTTTTGCAGAAAGGCTATGACCTGCTCGGCGACGGCGCGCGACCAGAGCATCGACAGATGCGTGACCTCCAGCACGATGTGATCCGTCGCCCCGGGGAGTTGCGTCTCCGCGACCGTAACGGTCCCGTCATGAGGCTCGGGCAGCGGGCCTACGAGGCGGCCCAGGCCGTGAGGATGGTTGCCGGCGATGATGCCGAGCTCGCGCCGACCGTCCCAACGCCGTGCGGGCGCCTCGGCGTTGGCCTGGGCCATAGCCTTGCCGAGCAGGTGTTTGCCGCCAGGCAAGCGTAATAGATTGACCGCCGAGACGCTGCCCGTGAAAGGCGTCCCCAAACAGACGATCCGACCGATGCGCGCCGCGCCATGGCGCTCGAGCATCTTGTAGATGACGACCCCACCCATACTGTGGCCCACGAGGTGTACGGTCTCGCCCGGCACGGCCGCGACGCGCTCGGCCAAACGTTCGGCGCTGCGATCGAGATCGTGAACTAGCGTGCGGTAACGGAACTGCCGTGGCGCAAAGCCCGCGTGCGTGAGCCGGCGACGCAGCAGCGCGAGCTCGCTACCCGGCATGTACAGGCCATGCGCGAGAACGACGGGGATCATCGGCCGACTATGGCCGGTGAGTCACGCCGAGCGCAACTTCTCGAGGGCCTCACGATTCGTCCATGAGCTCGCGCGCTCGATTGCGGCCTCGAGCTCGAGCCACTCATGACGGCGATGCTCGAGCGAATTGAGCGTGATATCGCAAACCTCGGGCAGCTCGAGATAGAACCAGTGTTCGCGATTCTCATTCACATCGTCGGCATAGCGGTGGCGCCACTCGGGTGCGATCCGAAAGCGCCGTTCCTCGTGCGCATCGACGAGGCCAGCCGCGTCGAGCCCGGTCTCCTCGCGAAGCTCGCGTGCAGCGGCTTGAGCCGGCGCCTCGCCCCAACGCAGGCTGCCTGTGACGGACTGCCAAAAGCCTTGCGGCTGGACGCGCTCGAGCATGAGACACAAGCGATCGGCGGTGTGGACGACGACGAGAATGGATTCGGGACGTTTCATTAGAACGGATAAAACGGAAACAGTGACCTTAATTGCATATCCGAATGATTCCCGTCTATCACGACACGCTGAGATGCAATTAAGGTCACTGTCCCCGTTTTATCCTGTCCCCGTTTTATCCGTTTTATTTGGTCGTGCGCACCCGGATACCGACCTCCTTGAGCTGCTCCGGGCTCACCGTGCTCGGCGCGCCCGTCAACAAATCACTAGCGGACTGCGTCTTCGGAAAGGCGATAACCTCGCGGATGGACTCGGCGCCTGCCATGAGCATGACGAGCCGGTCGAGTCCGAAGGCGATACCGCCGTGAGGCGGACAACCGTAGTCCATCGCCGTGAGCAGGAAG
>JAOTTJ010000293.1 GCA_029864465.1 Gammaproteobacteria bacterium
CGCGCTTGCAGAAAAGGCGTCATTGATTCTATTCGTGGTGCTCTTCGCTATCTGGGAGGCACGTCGCCCGGCGCGCCCACGGCGCGGAACTCTTCAAGCCCTCGATCTCATCGCAGTGGTCAACGTGGGATTGTTTTCGGTTGCCTGCAAGTGGCTGCTGACGCCATCGGTCGGCTTTGAATCGGCTCCATTGGGCGAACTGCCTCTGGCGGCCAAGATCGTTGCCGCCCTGATCACGATAGACTTCACGCTCTACTGGCTTCATCGGGGCATGCATAATCCTCTGCTATGGAATACCCATCGTTTCCACCATTCCGTAAAGCAGATGGACTGGCTCAAGGGGATATACACCAGTGGTACGCATATTGCGATGTACCTGGCTCCTCAAGTTCTCATTGGCTACTACGTGTTTGGTTTCTCCCGCGTCGAGATGGCGCTCGCCGTCATCATCGGCTACTTCGTTCAGTTTTGGCAGCATGCCAACGTGACAATCGAAATCGGCGTATTGAAGTATCTCTTCGTCACGCCTCAATCTCACCGGCTTCACCACGCGTTGGGCGAAGACGTGCGCGACAGAAACTTCGGTGCCGTGTTCTCCGTGTGGGACGTGTTGTTCGGGACCTATGTTGCCCCGAGCCATGAGGACTACGAGCTCGGCATCGAGGGCGATGTCCCGGTCGTGCGCGGGCTTATCGGCGTATGAGTCGAATCCGGGGCGGCTGCTAGAACCGTTAGCCCCCGCAAAGCGGCCGGTCCATTGACTAAGCCTCCAATAGCGCCCCGGCACACGCCTGCAAGACGCGACACCCTCATCGTTGCCAGTCTGCTGCTGGCCGTATCGGCGACAGCTGCGCAAGAGACACCTGCCGGCAGCGATGCTGAAAAAGTCGTCGCGATCCCGCGAGCCAGCTCCCCGCCCGAGGTGGATGGCTCACTCGACGACGAAAGTTGGCAACGCGCTGTCCGGATCGACGATATGCATCAGTTCGATCCCATCGACCACAGTACGCCGACGGAAAACACTGAGTTGTATCTAACGTACGACGAGGACTTTCTATATGTCGGCGCGCGCCTCTGGGACAGCGAGCCTGATCAGATTACGGCCCGGCAAATGGTGCAGGGCCAGACGCTGCAGTTCGACGATGCGCTAACCATCTACCTCGACCCATTCAACAACAAGCGCACCGGTTACAGTTTCGAGGTCAATCCGAACGGCGTCCGTATCGACGGCATTTTCGAAACTCCGTCGGAGATCAACCGGGACTGGGAAGGCATCTGGTTCGCCGAGTCGAGCATCGACGCTACGGGCTGGGCGACCGAGATCGCCATTCCGTTCAAGACGCTGAACTTCGATCCGAGCAATTCGGATTGGGGCTTCACGGCCAAAAGAAAGATTGCGCGCAAGCAGGAGCAGATTGCCTGGGTTTCTTACAACCGCCAGGTCAATCCGGGCACCAGCGGTCTGCTTACGGGACTGACAGGCGTTCAGCAAGGGCTGGGGCTGGATCTCGTACCGTCACTGGTCGTCAGTGAGTCGAAGAACTTCGCAACGGGCCTGAGCGACGTCGATACGGAGCCCGCGCTGGATGTCTTTTATAAGTTCACTCCGTCGATGACCGGTGTGCTCACGGTCAACACGGACTTCTCGGCCACTGAAATTGATGACCGGCAAATCAATCTGACGCGGTTTTCGTTGTTCTTTCCCGAAAAACGCGATTTCTTTCTGCAGGATGTCGATATCTTCTCTTTCGGTGGCCTCAATCAAAACGGCATGCCCTTCTTCTCGCGTCGCGTTGGCTTGAGCCAAACTGGTCAGCCCGTTGATCTCGAGGTTGGCGCAAAACTGACGGGGCGGGTTGGGCGGTGGAATGTCGGCGTCCTCGATGTGCAGCAAGACAACTTCCAGGAAGTCGATGCGTCCAGCCTATTCGTGGGACGCGTGTCAGCCAACATCTTGAGCGAGTCGAGTGTCGGCCTGATCGCGACCAACGGTAATCCGCAGAGCAATATCGACAACTCCTTGGCCGGCGTGGATTTTCGCTATCGCAAGACTGATCTGCCTTCGGGGCGGACCGTCGAGGGCGAGGCCTGGTACCAGCAATCGGATACCGAAGGGATAGATTCCGATGATAGTGCTTTCGGCCTGCGGATTTCCTCGCCAAACAACGTAGGCTTGGAGGGCCGCCTCGGCTTCTCGAGAATCGAAGAAAACTTCAATCCAGCGCTCGGTTTCGTCAACCGTTCAGGAGTCGATCAAACCGAATTCTCTGTAGGCTATACGCGGCGCCCCAGTGATCATCCCTGGCTACGTTCCATGGAGCAAGGCTTCCTATACAGGCGATTCGATCGAATCACCGGGGGGCTAGAGAGCAGTTTCATGTTTGTTCAACCCGTGGAGTTCGAGACCAATTCTGGAAACCAATATGGCACACAATTTACACGCGAGCGCGAAGTGCTACTCGAGGCTTTCGAAATCTCGGACGGTATCGTGATCCCTCCCGGCGACTATGAATTTGACCGCTACGGAATCGAGGCAGAAAGAGCCCGAGAGCGCGCGCTCGCGCCGCGGTTCGAGCTCACGAGTGGCGACTTCTTCGACGGCGATCGGCTCGAAATCATCGGCGGCGTAGACTGGCGACCGAGCTCGAGCGTATTTCTGGGATTCGGCTACGAATACAATGACATCGAGCTCCCGGGCGGGAGCTTCACGACTCGGCTCATTCAGATCAATGCCAACTACGCTTTCAACGTTCGATGGTCCTGGGTCAATCTCGTCCAGTACGACAACGTCTCTGGATCCGCGGGGATCAACAGCAGACTGAGATGGAGCCCTCGTGCGGGCCAAGATTTGTTTGTGGTGCTGAATCATGGTTTTACTGCGACGGGCAGTTTCTCTGGCCTCCAATCGGAGCGCTCGCAGCTGTCGGTCAAGTACACGCATACGTTTCGACTGTAAGAACCGTGTGCCATCGCGCTCGCCGCGATGATCTCTCAGCGGCGCTGATCAGCTAACCGATGGCAAGGCCGTCGATCGAGACCTGACAAACGTCAATCCCACTCTCGCTCGATGCCGTCCCCGCGCGCAGCATCGCCGTGCATTGGAGTGATGAAGCCGAGCAGGCAGCCGTTCGCGCCGTCTCTAAGCTGGTGGCAACGCGCTTTGACGGCATCACCGGCGCGCACATCTTCGCGCTTGACGCCGTTGCCGAAAATGCCGGCCGGGGCCGTCGCTTCGAGCGCCCAGGTCGCCACGGCTCCGCTGGCGTCTTTGACGTCTAGATAGACGATCGAGTGCGGCGCGATGAATACGACTTGCCTCACGGTTCCTTCGATCTCCATCCACTTCGAGACGTCGTAGTTCGCGTGCGAGTGATGCGCGCCGGCGAACTGCCACAAGCCGACCATCGACAGCAGGACGAGGGCCAAGAATTGCCGTAGCATGATTGACCTCCTCACCGCGGTGGCCGCGGCGGTTGCTCGCGCGAGACGTCGAGGTCGCGCAGCGAATGGGCGGGTGCCACGGGTTGCGGGAATTGCCACTCGCCGTAGCCCTCGGTGTAAAGCGTCCGATAACGGATCGCCTGACCCTGCGCGTCGACCCATGCGAGCGATTGCATGAAAAGGATCGGCTCCGGCATGCCGGCGGGCACGGTGGCCTCGTGGATGTACAAGCGGCCGGCATGCTGGTGGATCGCGACATAAGTCCGCGAGCGATCAGCATTCGTGAGCTGCATGAGCCGACCCACGACGCGATCGAGGAAATACGTGCCGAACTGCGTGACCTTCACGCCGTCGCGCTTCAGGAACCCGGACGCCGCATAGTCGGTTGCGCCTGCGACCTCCATGACGAAGTCGTTTTGGCACGTGTCGCCGTCTTGTTGGTTAGCGCCCTTCGCCGCGAGACATTGCGCGGCGCGCTGATCGTGGAGCCGCTGGCTGGCGCGGTAGTCAACGACGGTTGTAGAGTAGTCGCCGAGCGCGTCCGCCGCGCGGTAGACGCGGCCCGGCAGCTGCAAGTGGAACTCGCTTTCGTAGGTGATGTGCTCGACCTTCGGCTCACCCGGAAAGTTGGTGCGGAAGCCGTCGTCGGTAAAGGTCGCAGTCGCCCAGTCCTGCGCCGACACAGGCATGGTGACTGTGACGAAGAACACTGCCGGAATCAGCTGAGTCAACCGCATGGCCGTTCCCCCGTTTCCATTGCGCGTCAGCACCTATGATCATGCCGAGAGCGCGTGCCGATAGCAAGCCGATAGCACTTCACAAGCGATTTCCGGCAG
>JAOTTJ010000294.1 GCA_029864465.1 Gammaproteobacteria bacterium
TTCGAACTCCGGAACCTGCTGTATGAACGTGCGGTGTTCCTGCTCCGTGCAGAATTTCATGACCGGCTCGACGACTGCGCGGTTGTACCAGCTACGGTCGAAAAAAACGATCTCGCCGGGATTCGGCAGTTTTTCGGCATAACGCTGGAAGTACCATTGACCCTTCTGGAGCTCCGTCGGCTTCGGTAGCGCGACGACGCGTGCACTGCGAGGGTTCAGGTGCTCGATGAAACGACGAATCGTGCCCCCCTTGCCCGCGGCATCCCGGCCTTCGAAAATTATGGCAACACGGCGGCCTTCTTGCTGCACGGAGCGTTGTAGCTTTACGAACTCGATCTGCAATCGTTCGAGCTCTTGCTCGTATCTGAGCTTTACAAGTGCTTTTTCCACATTGACGTTCTTCGCCGACAGCAATTGCAGCAGGCCTTTTTTGCTGTTGATCTCGGCAAGTTCGTCGTGCGTAAGGCTGACATTCTTCTTCAATGTCTTGCCGACGAGCTTTTCTTCCTGTGTCAGCGCATTTCCCTCGCCGGATGGGCCGCCAGTAGCGACCAGCGAGGTCACAGATCCTGTTGTACTTAGTTTGTCGCTCATAACTCCCTCAACGAACCGCGCAGCGTATCAATACGGAATACTCGTGAACCCAAAGAACCCGCCTAGGCGGTGGGTAAACCCAACATTAAACCGCAACAACCAGGCGAACGTAAGTCGTAGAACTACGTACGTTGCCGTGTCGAGCAGTCCGAGTCGGACGTCAGAAAGTTTTATGCCTGTATTCACACAGGTCGGCGATGACACAGGTCGCACAATCTGGCTTGCGCGCCTTGCAGACATAGCGCCCGTGCAGAATTAGCCAGTGATGGGCGTGTCGCTTGTACTCGTCGGGCGTGAACTTGACGAGACGGTTTTCGACCTCGAGCGGGGTTTTTCCGGGCGCGAGGCCCGTGCGGTTGGCCAGCCTGAAGATATGTGTATCCACTGCGATCGTCGGCTCGCCGAAGGCCGTGTTCAGGATCACGTTGGCCGTTTTTCGGCCGACGCCCGGTAAGCTCTCCAATGCCTCGCGCTCCCGCGGCACCTTACCATCGTGCTCATCGACGAGAATTCTCGCGGTCTTGATAATGTTGGTCGCTTTGCTGTTGAAGAGGCCGATTGTCTTTATATACCGCTTCAGCCCATCTTCACCGAGTTCGAGTATCGCCTCTGGCGTGTTCGCTACTTTGTATAGCTTGGCCGTGGCCTTGTTGACACTGACGTCTGTGGCTTGCGCGGACAGAATGACGGAAACGAGTAGCTCGAACGTCGAGCCATACTTCAGCTCTGTCGTAGGCGCCGGATTCTTCGCGGAGAGTCGCGCGTAGATTTCACGTCGTTTCCCCGGATTCATGCAGCGCCGGGTTCCGTCGTCTCAGGCGTCTGCGCCGGCATTCGGCGCGCGTCGAGATAGTTCTTGGCGGCGACGAGAAAGGCAAGGCCGAAGAACGCTCCGGGTGGCAATACGGCGACGAGTACACTCGTCACTGGAAGTTCGATACCAACAGATGCTGCCGTACTTCCAAGCAGCAGCTCCAAATCAGACAGCAAGGTACCGCGGCCGACGAGCTCGCGTAGCCCGCCGAGCAAGGCGAGCACACCCGTGAATCCGAGCCCAGTGCTCAGGCCGGCAGGCATGGATACGCCTAGCGGCTGGCGGCTCGCGACGGTCTCGGCCTGGCCGAGGATTGCGCAATTCGTCACGATCAGGGGAATGAACAGCCCGAGGGTCTCATGCAGGTCGTGGAAGTAGGCGCTACTGAGCAAATCCACGACCGTGACGAGCGATGCGATGATGAGCACGAATATCAGGATCCGGACGGCTGGCACTAGCCAATGGCGAACGAGGCCAACGAACAGGTTCGTCATCAGAATCACGAACGTCGTAGCCATTCCCAAGGCCAGCCCATTGACGAGGCTCGTCGTGACGGCTAGCAACGGGCAAATACCCAGTAGCTGCACGAGCGCTGGGTTATTGCGCCAGAGGCCTGCCGTAACGGGATTGTCGAAATTATTCGCGGACATCGCCTTCAGCTGCGGGTAAGTCGTCGAACAGCTCCTCGCCATAGTCGCGAACGTAGATCAACGTATTCCTAACCGCCTCGACGATGACCCGCGGCGTGACTGTAGCACCGGTGATTGAATCGAAGTAGCCACCGTCTTTCGTCACACGCCAGTCGGCCAGCGCCGGCGCATCCAGGCTCGTCGCCGAAAATCCCTCGATCCAGTCGCTTTTGCCGATCTCGATCGCATCACCGAGTCCGGGCGTCTCACGGTGGCGGGCCACGCGTACGCCCGTAATTGTTCCATCAATCGTCACGCCCACGAGCAGGTTGATCGGCCCGTTGTAGCCGCGGGGTGCGACAGTCGAGAACAGTGCGGCGACCGCCTCGCCATTCGCCGTTGCTAGAAACACTTCGACGGGTTCGCTCGTGCCGAGCAGATCCGGCGACGTGACGAAGCGCCGGCTAGCCTCGAGGTCGTTGTCGTAAAGCGCTGGGTCGATGACCTCGTGCAGCGTCGCGAGCAGGCGCGCGCGCTGATTCGCCGCGATTCGCTCTCGGCTGAGCTCGTCGCTCAGTGTAATCAGCGACCCCGCGATGAGAGCGGTCAAGGTTATCAAGAGCAATACGGGGCGCTTGCCGGGTTCAATCGTGGCCATAAATTCGCGGTTGGGTATAACGGTCGATGATCGGGACCGAGGCATTCATGAGCAGTACGGCGAAGGCAAAGCCGTCCGGATAGCCACCCCAGGTTCGGATTGCATACGTGAGCGCGCCGATGCCGGCGCCGTAGATCAGTCGTCCGCGGTCCGTGCCGGCGGCTGTGACGGGATCGGTGGCGATGAAGAACGCGCCGAGCAGTGTTGCCCCGCCGAGTAGATGAAACGCTGGCGACGGGAAGCGGCTCGTATCCGCAAGAAATAGAAGCGTTGCGGGAATCAGCATGCCTACGAGCACCGCAGTCGGGATTTGCCAGCGAATGATGCCGCGGTAGAGCAGGTAGATTCCCCCAAGCGCAATTGCGATATTCGTTGCTTGCCAGCCTGCGCCGGCGAAGCCGCTGAACAAGGGTCCAACTCGGATCTCCTCGATGGTTCGCATATTGTCGAGGCCCAGCTTGATCACGTCGAGTGGTGTCGCTTGCGTTACGGCATCGATCGAGAAGCCGTCGGGTAGGGTGCCGGCGAGCGAATAGACGAGATGGTCCGCCAGACCGAGATCGCCGGTCGTTAGGCCCGTGCCCAGCGGTGCAACCCACTGAATCATTTCGGCCGGAAATGAGATCAGGACGATGACGTAGCCGACCATGGCCGGATTGAACAAATTCGCGCCGAGTCCGCCGTAGAGCTGTTTCCCGAGCACGATCGCTGATATCGCGGCCAGTGCCGGCACCCACCACGGTAGTAGCGGCGGCAGCGCGAGCGCGAGCAATACTCCCGTCACGATCGCACTGCCGTCGTGCAGCGCAGGCCGAAAGTCTCGTCGGCGCAACCGCATGAAGACCGCCTCGGTGCCTGTCGCCACGGCCACGGCGACGGCAACATTCACGGCAATGCCCCAGCCGAAACTCCAGATATAGACAGCAAGCCCCGGGACAAGAGCCAGGACCACATTGCGCATGAGTGCCGGTACGCTATTGATGGGGCGGATATGCGGAGCGGGGGTTAGCGGAAACTGCATCGTCTTCCCGTTACTCCATATCTTCGCGGCGTTTGCGGCGCGTATTTGCGCGGGCAATAGCAGCTTCGATTGCGGTACGCCGTGAGGTGTCATCGCCATCGAGTCGGGCTGTAAGCTCGGTTCGGCGCTTGCGCTCCTCGGCAGCCGCACGATCTTCCCGCGCAATATGCTCGGCATAGCGAGTCTGGGCCGCGGCCGCGATCGCTTCGTGCTCTCGGTAGCTTGCGAGCTTGGTTTTCATCGTGCGCAAGCGTGACGTCAATGGAATGTGGCTCGGGCAGACTAGGTCGCAGCAACCGCATTCGATGCAGTCTTCGAGTCCGAGCGTCTGCATGGCCTCGAATCGGTCAGCACGGCCCGCGAGCAGCAGTTCTTGCGGCAACAGGCGTGCTGGGCAGGCGCTCGCGCACTCGCCGCAGCGTATGCATGGCCACTCCTCGCCACCCATCCACGCCTCGCTCGACCCGAGCGCGATGACACAGTTCGTCGACTTTGTGACCGGGAAATCGTCACTCGGCAGCGCATAACCCATCAT
>JAOTTJ010000035.1 GCA_029864465.1 Gammaproteobacteria bacterium
AGGCGTGGTCTTCGAGCGTTTTTTTTGTTGTCGCTGGAATTCAGCGGCGTCTCCTAAGGGCGATCGACGTCCATGCCCTCTGATCGCTCAAGTTCGCCTCGCCGTCCTGGCTCGACTCGAATCGGCGCCTCATCGCTCCAGGCCGTTCATGACACGCGACCGCCACGAATGGCGTGCGTGCAGCGGTTGCAGAAGCAAATTGCTGCCTCCTCGGCAATCAACGAAGGCTCAGCTGCGAGCCGTGACGCCCACTTGCGCCAACAAGCTTACAGCAAACAATGCGCGAGGACTCGGAAACCGCTGCGCGATCGAGGTCTAAAGCCCCGTGCCGACGTCGACGTTCTCCGGCTCGAGCTCGAGACCCGATTTTTTCGCCTGCTCGAACAGCAGCACCGCGAAGTCCTGCCCTTCATAACCCGCCTGGACTGTCGCATCGACGAGCGCACGCGTGAGCTCGATAACCGGCAACGGCACACCGAGCGCTTCGCCGGCAGAGAGCCCCAGGTCGAGATCCTTGCGCAGCAGTTCGGGCGTGAACGTCGGTTTCATATCGAGGTTGACGAACGCGGGCGTCTTGTAAGCCGTGAACATCGAGCCCATGACGCTGTTGTTGAGGAAATCGAGCATTGCGTGGCGCGGCACACCGCCCTTGTTCGCAAGCACGACGATCTCGGCCATGCATTGCGTAACGACGCCGAGCATCAGGTTGTGGCAAATCTTGACCATGCGCGCGAGCTCGCCTTCGCCGACGTATGTGACGCCGCGGCCAATTGCCTCGAGATAGGGTTCGGCGATATCGAACGATGCCTTCGGCCCCGACGCCACGATCGTGAGCTTGCCGGCCACGATGACCTTGGCATTGCCGCTGACCGGCGCAGCGAGCATCTCGACGCCGAGCTTCGCGGCACGCTCACGAGCCTCAGCCGAAGCTTCCTGCGATACGCTCGAGCAATCGATGAGCATCTTCGGCCTGCTCTCGCCCGTCAGGACGCCATTGTCGCCGAATGCGACCTCAAGAAGATCCTTCGACGCTGACACCATCGTGAAGACGATGTCGCGGTCACAGAGATCCTTGGGACTATCGACGATCTTGCCGCCGAATTCTGCCAGCGGCTCGGCTTTGCTGCGCGTGCGGTTGTAGATCGACACGTCGCAACCGGCCTCGAGCAGGCGCTTGGCCATCGAAAAACCCATGCGGCCCGCGCCGATCCAGCCGACGGTCAGGCCACCCAATTCTGCTTTTGAACTTGCCACGAATCTTGCTCCAAATCCTTGTTTTGACACAATGCAATCGTTTGCATACCCTACCTGGGCGCCTACCGTTTTGCAACCGCGCAGCGGCCGAATCCACGCATGAGACAGCCTTGAAAACCCGCTCGAACATCAAAGACATAGCCCGGCTTGCGGGCGTGCATCCGTCGACTGTCTCGCGCGTGCTGAACCCTGCAACACGCTCGATGGTCTCCGAGGCGCTCGCAGTGGAGGTCCTGCGGATCGCCGACGAACTCGGCTACCGGCGCAACCCGCTGGCCTCGGGCTTGCGCACGCGCAAAACGTTCACGGTCGGCATCATCATTCCCGATCTCACCAACCCGGTCTTTCCACCGATCGTGCGCAGCGCCGAGCAGACGCTCGACGGAGCGGGCTACATCGCCATTCTGGCCGACTCCGGTAGCCGCGAGCGAAGCGAGCGCGAGATCATCGAGAACATGCGCGCGCGCGATGTCGACGGGCTCATTCTCGCGACGGCCATGCGCCGCGACCCCGTGGTCGATACCTGTATCGAGCAAGGCATTCCGATCGTACTCGTGAATCGCACCGTCAGCCGGCATCATGTGCCTGCCGTCGTCAACGACGACGAGCTCGGCATCGAGCTCGCACTCAAGCATCTCGTGGAGCTCGGTCACGAACACATCGCCTACATCGGCGGACCGCAGAGCACCTCGACGGGCTATGGCCGCTATCACGCGCTTCTCGAGAATGCGGAAAAGCTCGGACTCGAGCTCGACAATGAACTCCTGATCAACGCGCCGGCTTTCTCCGAGACTGCCGGTGCCGAAACGCTCAACGGTTTGTTGGACTCCGGCAAAGCATTCACGGCCGTGCTCACGGCCAATGACTTGCTTGCGCTCGGCTGCTACGACGCGCTACGAGCGCGGGGCTTGAGCTGCCCGGAGGATATCTCTATCACCGGCTTCAATGACATGCCTTATGTCGATCGCATGGATCCGCCGCTGACGACGTTACATATCCCACACGACGCGCTGGGGGTGAAAGCCGCGCAGCTGCTGCTCGCGCGTATCGAGAACCCGAATGCACCGATCGAGGAGCTGCGACTCGCGCCCGAACTCATCGTGCGCGGTTCCACGGCGAGGCCAACCATCGCCTCATAAACAGGCCGGAGCTACCACTCAACGCCGATATACTTTTTCTCCATGTATTCCTGGAGACCGTCGTGCGAGCCTTCTCGGCCGAGACCGCTCTGCTTGACGCCGCCGAACGGGGCGGCCGGATCCGAGACGAGTCCGCGGTTGACGCCGATCATGCCGGCGTCAAGACGCTCCGCAACCGCCATACCGCGGCCCAGACTACCCGTGAATAGATACGCAATGAGTCCATACTCGGTGTCGTTCGCAGCCGCGATGACTTCATCGTCATCCGTGAAAGTCACGATCGGCGCGACGGGCCCGAAAATCTCCTCCCTGAGAAGATTGCTTTCGTTCGACACGCAGCTCAGCACGGTCGGCGGATAGAAAAAACCCGTCCCCTCGATCGGTGAACCGCCCGTGACGATCTCCGAGCCCTTGCCCGTTGCGTCCTGCACGAGACGATCGATGTCCTCGATCGCCCACTTGTTGACCATCGGGCCCAGCTGCACCTCCGGGTCGAGTCCGGGACCGACCTTCATGGCTTGCATGGCAGCGGAAAATTTCTCCGTGAACTCGTCTGCAACGCGCTCGTGCACGTAGAACCGGTTGGCCGCCGTGCACGCTTCACCGCCGTTGCGCATCTTTGCGATCAACGCGCCGCCCACGGCTGCGTCAATGTCCGCATCGTCGAATACCAAGAAAGGCGCGTTACCGCCGAGTTCCATTGACGTGTTGAGCACGCAGTCGGCAGCTTCTTTGAGCAACGCGCGCCCGACTTCGGTCGAACCCGTAAACGACAGCTTGCGCACGAGCGGATGATGGAGCATCGCGCTGACGACCTCGCCTGAGCGCCGTGACGGCACGACGTTGACGAGACCGTCCGGCACGCCGGCTTCGGCGAGAATCTCGGCGATCAGCAACGCCGTCAGCGGCGTATCCGATGCCGGCTTTAAGATCACGGGACAACCCGCGCCGAGCGCCGGCGCAATCTTGCGCGTCGCCATTGCGGCCGGGTAATTCCACGGCGTTACGAGCACGCTGAGGCCGATCGGCTGCTGCATCACGACGATGCGCTTGTCGCCGCCCGGCGCGGTCAGGATCTCGCCGTAGTTACGCACGGTCTCCTCTGAATACCAGCGGAAGAACTCGAGCGCATAGGCTGTCTCGCCGCGCGCGTCCGGCATCGCTTTGCCGTTCTCACGAATGATGTACTCCGTGATGTCCTGCTGGCGCGCGCAGAGCAGCTCCCAGCATCGGCGCAGAATTTCGGCACGCTCGCGCGGCGCACGCTTTGCCCATTTGACGCCGGCCGCATGCGCGACCTCGACCGCTTCGATAACGTCGTCGACCGTCGCGCTTGCAACCTCAGCAATCGTCTCCTCGGTTGCGGGATCGGTTATAGGAAACGTCGCGCCGTCGGAAGCGGCCCGCCATTGGCCACCGATAAAAAGTTGTGTCTGCATTGGTTAGTTCCCTATGCCGCTGATCGCCCGTGCAACCTGCGAGTAACGAAAGCACTGTGTCCGATCGACCCTCCAGGACCAATCGTCTGATTTAGTTGCGCCAGTCCGAGCCGCCGTCTGCCCAGACGTCCTTGTCGACGATTGAGACGTCGGCCGCGGGTGAGTTTCTGGCCGTCTCGGTAGCCCCGTCGACCTCGGCTTCGACCTCGGCTTCGATCGCGGCGACCTCGGCTTCGTCGAGTCCGTACCCGACCAGGC
This sequence comes from Gammaproteobacteria bacterium, assembly GCA_029864465.1. Taxonomy (GTDB): domain Bacteria; phylum Pseudomonadota; class Gammaproteobacteria; order Steroidobacterales; family Rariloculaceae; genus JAHEEM01. The sequence goes on from JAOTTJ010000035.1 coordinate 4,091, forward strand.
GCTGCCGATAACGCGGCAGCGGATCGCGTTCGAGCCAGGCCGCGACCTCCTCGTCCGGGCGGTATTTGCCGGGGTCCGCTCGTGAATGCCCGCCGTGGCGGTAAGTCTTGGCCTCGATGAGGCTCGGGCCGTCGCCGGCACGGGCGCGCGCGAGCGCCGCAGCCGCAGTCTCGAAGACGAGCTCAACGTCGTTACCGTCGATAATAACGGGCTCGAGCCCGTAGGCGGCAGCGCGATCGGCAGCCGGGTTTTCGACCGCCGTTACCGCATCGATAGGCGTGTACTCCATGTACATATTGTTCTCGCACACGAATACAACCGGCAATTTCCAGATCACCGCGAAATTCAGCGCCTCGTGGAATGCGCCGATGTTCGTCGTGCCGTCGCCGAAGAAACACACGGCGGCCTGCTTGGTGCCGCGATACTGAGCCGACCACGCCGCACCAGCTGCGATCGGCAGATGCGCGCCGATGATCGCGTAAGAGCCCATGGCGCCATGCTCGACGCTCGTCAGATGCATCGAGCCGCCTTTACCGCGCATGAGCCCGCATTCGCGCCCCATGAGCTCGCCGAGGATGCCTGTCATCGAAGCGCCCCGCAGCAACGTATGGTTGTGTCCGCGGTACGTGCAAAACGTGTAATCGTCCGGACGCATTGCCGCGGCGAAACCGGCCGAAATAGCTTCCTGACCGAGTGCCAGGTGGCTCGTGCCCTTGACGAGGTTCTGCATGAACAGATCGTAGGCGCGCTGCTCCATCTGCCTTGCGCGCGACATCATGCGGTAGAGCTTGAGCCGCAGCTCGTTATCGATCGCGACTAAGTCTCCGCCGCTACCGGGTAAGGTTTGTGTGAGAAATCCCTGCTCCATATCTGCCTCAATACTCGTTAGCGATGAAGAGCTCTTGTGCCGGAAACAGCGTGATGACTCTGCAACCATCCGCCGTCACGACGACCTCTTCCTCGATGCGTGCGGCGCCGTTGCCGTCAGCCGCCGGACAATAGGTCTCGAGCGCGAACACCATGCCTTCTTTGATCTCGAACGGGTTGTCGAGCGAGACGAGTCGGCTAATGATCGGGCGCTCGTGTAGCGCCAGACCGAGCCCGTGGCCGAATTGCAGGCCGAAAGCCTCCATCTCGTTCGCGAAGCCGAACTCCCTGGCCTCAGGCCAACGCTCTGCAATCTTGTCGGTCGTCATGCCGGGTCTGACGAGCTCGATCGCGATATCGATCCACTCGCGTGCACGCCGGTATGCGTCATGTTGCGCCGGCGTCGCCGAACTCACGTTGAGGGTTCGGTAGTAGCACGTCCGATAACCCATGTACGCCTGAATCACATCGAAGAATGCTTGATCGCCAGGCCGATACATGCGGTCGGTGAAGTTATGCGGATGCGGGCTGCAACGCTCGCCGGAGACAGCATTGATCGCTTCGACATCGTCGGAACCCGCTTCGTAAAGTTGATAGTTCGCGAGCGCAACGAGCTCATTCTCGCGTGCGCCGGGCTTGAGCGCCTCGGCGATAACCTGGTACGTACCATCGACCATCGAAGCTGCTGTATTCAGCAGCACGATCTCGTCCATGCTCTTGATCTCGCGCGCATCGAGCATGACCTGCTGGCCGTCGTGAATGTCGAGTCCTGCGGCTTTGAGGGCCTCGAGCATCGGCGGCTCGCTAACGTCGACACCGACGGGCATGTCGGCGACACCGTCGGCCTTGAGCAGGCTCGCGATCTCCTCGGCGGCCCGTTTGAACAAACCGGCATCGGGCGCGACGGCGCCGCGCAGGCCCAGCATGCCGGCCCTGCAATGGTCCGGCTCGAGCCACGGGGCGAACAGACGATGATGCGTCGCCGCCGAGCCGAAGTCCCAGAGGTAGGGCTCGGAGTTCCCTGTAAGCAGCGCATAGCGGCAGATCTTGTCACGCGACCACTCGCCGATGACGCTACTCGTGATGTAACGGACGTTGTTGTTGTCGAAGCACAGCACGGCACCGAGGCCCGAAGCTCTTAGCGCTTCGCGTGTGCGTGCGAGGCGGTAGCGGCGCAGGCGATCGAAATTGACGCGCTCCTCGAAGTCGACGGCCATACGCCCCGGGGACGGGATCGGCCGGTCCCAGTTCCAGTTCGGCGCAAGATCGTTTTTAGTACTCGTAGCCATTAGCGTGGCTCTCCAAAATCAAACCGAAAAATTTTTTATCAGTGCTTGTGCTTGTGCCCCGGCCGCCCGTGACCCTGGCCATGGCTGTGGCTGCAGGTCTGCGGCCTCGGCCGCTTCTCGAGCGGCAACTTTGCCGCGGCCATCGCCGCAAGCGCGCTCTTGCTGCAGCCACACGGTGTCGCCGCGGCGAGTGTCTTGTCGACGACGGTGCTGCGGCGGATGGGCTTGCCCATGATCCCGAGTCCGCCCGTGACGATGCGCCGGACCGGGTCGCCGGTCTGCGGGTGCTCCGTCAGCGGCGTCTCCGTCATACGCTGGAACATCTCGAAGCGCTCGGGCGCGCGCCCGTCGGTTGGCATCGACTCGTAGATATAAGTGGGCACTGATTACTCCTGACTGGACCGTGTTCGACGATGTTCTCGCGGCTGTATGGGCCGTTCGGCCCGCAGCGGCGGCGGTGCCAGCTCGCGTATTCTAGCGTAAATCACGCAGGCCGAAGGGCTAGCCACTGAACCAGGCTCCGTAGATCAAACGCACGGCCATGATCACGAGAATCACGCGAATGACGCGCGTGAATACCGATGGCTCAACGATCTCGCGCAGCCACATGCCGGGCCGCATGGCCAGCAGGCCGGGTATCAGGGCGATCGAGCTCTCGATGAGCTGGTCGACCGAATAGGCTTGTAGCGCAAGCAGCACGAGAAAATGAGAGCCTGCGAATGCCGCGAACGCGGTTGAGATCGCGAATACGTAGGACCTGGGCGTCAACCCGAGGGCGTCGATGTAAGAAGCGATGATCGGCGCGCAAATACCCGTGGCGGCCTGCATGGCGCCGGAGCCGAACCCCGCGATCGGGGCGACGCGCAGGCGTGCCGGCATCGAAAGCGACATATCAGGGCGCATGAGCCGCACCACCAGGTAGAAGCAAATCCACAGCGCGAGCCCTGTCGCTAGCCACTGGTTCGGCGTCAGATAAAGGATGCTTGCCCCGAGCGCGGCGCCCGGCAGCCCAGGCAGCAACAGCCGCCATATCTCCGGCATATCGTGGCTACAATCGCGGTTGACCCACGACATCCAGACGTTCAGCACGACAGTGGGCACGATCATGATGAGCACCGCTCGCTCTACGCCGAGGAACGCAGCCATGATCGGTATGGCGACCATCGGCAGACCCATGCCCGTCAGGCCCTTCGTGAGCCCACCAGCGGCCAGGGCTGCGAAGATCACGATCCATTCTTGCCAAGACATCGGCAGGCCTGCTTCCCTCTCGCCCGACCCAACCCGCTGTACGCGTGCGCCGGTCGAGTTGCTTACTGCTCTCCAACTGCGGTAAGTTTATGCAATCGTTTGCAGAATAGCGAGGGCTAACGGCGACCAAGCCAGTTTCGGGGCTATACTATGCGGCTGGAGTTCTAGGCGCCCGCCTGAGCCCACAGCGTTGGCGACAGTCGCGACAACGCTGAGCCGGACAGGCCGCGCGGTGCTCCCGAGAGCCCATAAGGAACATGTAAGGGGTAGGAATATGAAATTCGATTCGACCATTCTCTCGCGAACTCTATTCGCGCGCGGCGCGCGGCGCCTGACAGCTGTCGTGCTGGCAGCCGTAATCATCGCCGGCTGCGGCGGCGGTGCGGGTGGTGGCGGACAAGCGGCCGAGGATCAGGTCTACCTCATCAAATTCCCGCACGTGACCGCGCCTGGCACACCGAAGGGCCAGGCAGCGGAACGCTTCAAGCAGCTCGCCGAGGAGCGTTTCCCGGGCCGCGTCGTCGTCGAGGTCTACCCATCCAGCCAGCTCATGAACGACGACGACTCGCTCGAGGCGCTCGCGTTCGGCGAGATTCAGATGATTGCCGTGTCGCTGTCGAAGTTCGACCGGCTCACGCATTCGTATCAGGTATTCGATCTGCCGTTCCTGTTCCCGAACCTCGAAGCGGTCGAGGCGTTTCAGGCAAGCGAGGCTGGACGCGCCACGCTGACCGAAATCGCCGACCGCGGTTTCTTGGGGCTCGCGTTCTGGCACAACGGCATGAAGCAACTCTCGGGTCCGCGCGAGCTGCGGCTACCGGAGGATGCCGATGGCCTGAAGTTCCGCATCATGGAATCCGACGTGCTGCAGGCGCAGGTACTGCAGATCGGCGGCAGCCCACAGAAGATGGCATATGGCGAGGTCTACCAGGCCCTGCAGACCGGCGCGATCGATGCCCAGGAGAACACCTGGTCGAACATCTACTCGTCTAAGTTCTACGAGGTACAGCCGTACATGACGGCCAGCAACCATGGCTACATCGGTTACCTCGTCGCTGTAAACCCACAGTTCTGGCAGTCGCTCCCTGATGACATCCGCACAGGCCTCGAGGAAGTCATGGCCGATGTCACCGCCTGGGGCAACGCCCGTTCCGCAGAAATCAACCAGCAAGCGCGGGCCAAGATCGCCGAGTCGGGCCGTAGCGAGATCCTAGACCTCAGCCCGGCGGAACTCGCAGCCTGGCAGGAGGCGATGCGACCTGTCTGGGATCAGTTCTCCGGTGATATCGGCACGGACCTCATCGACGCCGCGATTGCGTCCCGGCCGTAGCCCTTACTCAACCGGCTCATCCTCAAATCGGACATGAACGCGGTCACCGCGCGCATTTACGGCTTTCTCGATCGCCTCGAGGAAGTCTTCATGGCGACCGCACTGGCGTTCATGACCCTCCTGACATTCATCCAGGTCATCCTGCGCTACATTTTCGGCACGGGCTGGGTCTGGTCGCTCGAAGCAACAACCTACACGTTTGCATGGCTCGTGCTCATCGGCATGTCCTACTGCGTGCGTGAGCGCGCACACATCGCTGTGGACCTGCTCGTCAGCAAGCTGCCAGCGGTGACACGGCGCGTCGTCATGCTTGCCGCCATCGGACTGTGCGTCACCTACTGCGCGCTCATGATCTACGGCGGCGCGATATTCGTCGATCGGCTCATGACGCTCGGCAACAACGCGCGCGACATTCCGCTGCCGCGTTGGATGCTGACGAGCATCTTGCCGATAGGCTTCGGCCTGCTCGCAATCCGGTTCTTACAAGTCGGCTGGCGCGTGTTCGATAAGGACAGCGCGGCCGCCGGTTTCGGTGAGCGCGAAGCGCCGCCCGTCATTCGCGACGAAGGCTAGATTCCCATGAGCGCCATCGTCCTGCTGATCGTTCTGTTTATATGCCTCGCTATGGGCATCCCGGTCGGCGTCTCGCTCGGCCTCGGCAGCATTACGACGATCCTGCTGTTCGCGGACCAGTCGCTGCTGTCGCTCGCACAGCGATTCTTCCACACGATGCAGATCTATCCGCTGCTCGCCGTGCCGTTTTTCATCACGGCTGCGACGTTCATGACGACGGGCGGGGTCGCCAAGCGCATGATCACGTTCGCAAACGCGCTCGTCGGCCACTTCCGTGGTGGGCTCGCGATGGCCGCACTGCTGGCCTGCGCGTTCTTCTCCGCCGTCTCCGGCTCCGCGCCTGCTACGGTTGTTGCCGTCGGCAGCGTCATGATCGGCGGCATGATCAACTCGGGCTATACACCGCGTTTCGCCGCAGGGGTCATCTGTAACGCTGGCACCCTCGGCATCCTGATCCCGCCTTCGATCGTCATGGTCATCTACGGCGCCGTGACCGAGTCCTCGATCGGCAATTTGTTCATTGCGGGGCTCTTGCCGGGCATCCTGCTGACGATTGTCATGATGGCGACAGTCGCAGTCATCGCCAAACGCCAGAACTTGCCGCGACAGCCGAAAGCCACGTTCAAAGAAACAGTGCGCGCTGCCCGCGATGCTTTTTGGGGATTGCTGCTGCTCGTCATTATTCTCGGCGGCATTTATGCCGGAGTGTTTACGCCGACCGAGGCTGCGGCCGTCTCGGCCGTCTACGCATTCGTCGTCGCTGTCTTCCTCTACGGGGACATCAAGCTCAAGGCCGTGCCCGAGGTTCTAACCGAGAGCGCCAAGATCACGGCCATGCTCATGTTCATCATCGCCAACGCGTACTTGTTCGCGTTCGTGCTGACCACCGAGCAGATTCCGCAGCTCGCCTCCGAGACGATCGTCAACATGGGCCTGCCGCCCTGGGGCTTCTTGATAGTCCTCAACATTCTGCTGCTCGTCGCGGGTAACTTCATGGAGCCGACCTCGGTCGTGCTGATCCTGACACCGATCGTGTTCCCGATCGCGATGGAGATGGGGATCGACCCCGTGCACCTCGGCGTCATCATGGTGCTGAATATGCAGATGGGTCTCGTGACGCCGCCCGTCGGCTTGAATCTCTTCGTGACAGCCGGTGTAGCCAAGATGCCGATGGAGCAGGTTATTCAGGCATCGTGGCCGTGGCTCATCGTGCTGCTGGCCGTGCTCATCGTGATCACCTACGTCCCGTGGGTGTCACTCGTGATCCCGCAAACGCTCGGCCTGATCTAGCTACGGCGAGCGCTCACTGATCCGTGAAGCAGTGAGCTGCGCCTGATCACTGAGGCACGCGGCTGAACGGCCATGCGCCCGAAACGTGGATCTCCGAAATCGTGCTCGCCATCGCGTCGCCGTCGACCGTAAAGACGTAACCGAGAATCCCCACTAAGAAAGAACTCTCCGACTTCGGAATCATGCGCTGCCTCGCGCCGTTGTTCTTCTGCAAGAACAACTCGCCGTCTTCCAGCGTGACTTCCACCGTGACCGAGTTCTGCAGATACATTCCTGCGAACGTGCCGACGTATCTAGCGAGGATCTCAGGGGCGACATCCGCGGCCGTTTCATCGCGTTCCTCGACCTGGCTGGTCCAGCTGCCTTGCTCGCCCCCGTAAGCCTCAGTGCAGACGGTCTCGAGCATTGCCTCGTCGACCGCGAGTTCCATGTCGATAACTGCTCGCACAGGTACCTCGAGCGCGCCCGGATCCTCGTAGAGAACCTCTACCTGCATGTGCCCAAAGTCGGAGCGCTCGTAACGCTCTACGATCTGCAAACGATCGGTGTGTGAGATCCCGCTGCCGAGCCAGGTCTTTTCGTTGTAGCCGTTGCTCTGGATCTCGAGCGTATCGCCGTCCCAACGGCCGACCGAATAGCCCATCCAAGTACGCAGCGGATCCGGCTCCAGCTCACGGCCGTCCATGAAGATCTCACGATACGTACCGTCGTTATAGTGCATCGCGATCATGAGTGGAGTTTGCAGAAATCGTCGCAGCCCATAGGAATTGCTGATAGAGGTCAGATTATCTGGCCCCGCTGGCAGGCAGCGGAAACGCGGGTTCTGCGTGAAGAAAGTCTTCTCATGCTCCTCGATGATCGTGCGGACCCAGGGCCGAAGATTGTCCCGGTCTCGCAGCTCACTCCTGACTCGCGTGGGGCGCCATAAGCCCGTGAAATCAGGCCGACCATCGGCTGCGCGCGGTGCAGGAGCCGACAGATTCGGCGTTCCGTCGGCTGCGCGCGGCACCCCTGGTGTGGGTAGCGTCAGCCACTGTGCCGAAACCTGCGTGCTCGACGCCAATAAGATTAAAGAGGCCAGTATTCTTGTCATGTCGCCACCTCGGAACCCGCGCGGGAATTGGCCGGCTCGTCGCCGCGGATTACGCTGGCTACCTTATTATGCGTAACTGTACTAAACGTCAATCGGCAACCGGTCTAGCTCCGCGGGAGGCGCGAGCGCTCCTGAACACTCTAGTCGGTGGGTGCGCCCGACAAATGATACTCGTTCCCTGTTGCTCCGCTGCGGTCCTGGGTCGCATCCAATATCCTGCCATCGGCGAACTCGACGCGCACGATTCGCCCGACTGGATTGCCGTTTCTGGCTGGCTGCACCGTGACGGTTACTTCGTCGCCGGGTTTCAGATCGTTTTTTCTCCAACCGGCGTCGACCATATTCGCGGGAGCCTGTGTCTCCGCAACCCAATGGACGGTGTCACCGTTGTCCGTTGTGACATCGAACTTCACAAGGCAATGCGGATTCGCCCAAAACCATTCTGTGACGATGCCCTCAACGATCAGCGTCCTCTCGGTATCGAATGCGAACGCACTGTGGTGTGCAAACGCCGGGACGATCCCAGTGAGCGCAAGAAGACACGCCGGCGCCGCGACGAAAATAGCACTTTTCACGGATAACTTTCGAAGCACGTCCTAGTTCTCCTGCAGAGCACCGCCTTCGGGTCAATTGCCGTTGGTCTCAACGTCGCTGGCTGCGTTGCCGAAAGACTCATAATAGTATTCCATCTCCACGGGCGAGCAGTACATCTCGATGATGTCAGTGTGAGGATCCGCTAACGAAAACAGGATCTTCATAGCCACCCACGGTTCCGTATAGAGCTTCGGGTCGTCGATCGTCTCGGTCCACTCCATGTGTTCGCTATCCACTCGGCGAAACACCTCCTCGACAGTGGCCTCGTCGCTGATGGGTCGACCCGTTGAATCGAGCCAGACTCTATCTTCGGGCATCATCCCCACAGTCCGCACGACCAGCGTGGAATCATCAATCCACTCGCCAACCGAGTAGCCATACCATTTCGATGCCTTATACGTTCCGCCGGCGAGCACGCCTCCATCAACCATTTCAGGCAGTTCCCGGCCGTCGACCCAGATCGTGCGCCACCGATTGTCATACTGATACAGCACGGCAATCTTGTATGGGTTTTGAAAAATCTGCGTCACTCTGATGTTGTAGTGATTCATGCGCGGGAATCCGAGCGGCTCGCACTTATTCCGCGGATCGTTGTGTTCCGCAGGGAGAACGGCGTCGACGCCTTCGAGTGCCTTATGACTCTCGTAGACCTCCAACCCATACGGCGTGTAAGGCAACGCGTGCTCCGGTCTTCCGTCATTCGGCATCGCCTGTACGCCGCCCGCTTGGATTCCCACCCTCGTTCCGCCAACGGGCACCCAGGTTCCGGAGAGGTCGCGACGCGGGGCGGGCCCTGGCGTCGGACTCTCCGCGGCCCCCGCCGAGGGCTGCTGCCCGTTCTGAGCGTGCGTAACGCTAGCGACAGTAAACCCGGCAAATGCCGCGATCAGCGCCATTGACGCGGTTGCAGAGAGCGGGAAACGTTTAACCATAGAATTCCTCCGATAGATCGAGCAGGAATCGGCCTATTCTGTCCTTTATATATTCCAAGATCGCCTGGACGTTACCGAGACAGTTCTTTCTACTCCTCTCGCGGCCTCAACACTGCACCGTCTTCTCAAACCGCAAGAGTCCCTGTGCGGGGCGGGCTCTAGTCCAAGTCCAGACCGCCAAGGACGAGGAGGTAGTAACTCACAACGCCAACGACTTTGTCATCTTCAAGCACCGGCGCGTGGCTAATGCCGAACTTTTCGAACAGGCGCGCGCAATGCCGAATGCTCATGTCCGGACGCACAGTGATCACAGGTTTCGCCATGATCTCGTAGGCATTGACGCGCTCGGGCGCGCGATCTTTCCCTATCACCTGCTTGGCAATGTCGGAGAACAGTACCATTCCGTATTCATCCTGTTCATGTCGTTTCTTTACGATCAGGCAGGTTGCTCCGACGCGTTTCATGGTGCGCATAGCTTCCATGACGTCCATTCCGCCATCGACCTCCGTCACGTCCTCTCGCATGACCTGACGAACCGTAACTCGATCCAGCTCGCTCATAACTGATCCTCCACAACCTCGACCAGAATCTCAGACTGACGCAACACCCCGACAGCATCCTCCACGTCGATCTGAATCGCGATGCCAGTTCCCGGTTTATCATCAAATTCGCCGACTTCGGCTATACGCTCGAGGATCTGTCGGCTCAGATGCTTTTCTACCAGCAATAGCAGGACGTCCCGCTGCCCCGAGAGCGCCAGACCGAAAAAACTCTTATGCTTCTCGATGCCCTCTCCTCTTGCGTGATTGATGACCGTGCAGCCGGTAGCCCCGCTTTCACGCGCTGCCTGTATGACGGCCTCTGTCTTGGAGTCCTCCACGAACACCAGAACCAGTTTGAAGTGCATATCAGTCCTCCGATGCGTCGTCGGTAGAGGCCCGCTTCTCCGCAGATCGCGCCGCCCGAGCGGAGTAGATCGCGGTGAGCTGGGCATAGCCGAGCACGCTAATAATAGGAAAGAGAACAGCGAAGGCAATCAACCCGAAACCGTCGAGCAGCGGATTGCGGCCCGGTACAGCCTCGGACAGACCGAGCCCGAGAGCCGCGATCAGCGGGACGGTGACTGTGGACGTGCTCACGCCTCCGGAATCATAGGCGAGCGGAACGATCAACCGGGGCGCGAAAACCGTTTGGACAACAACTACGACATAGCCCGCGGATATGATCCACTGAATAGGCATTCCGGTTACGATGCGCAGACACCCGATCGTGACTCCTACCGCCACACCAATCGCAACTGCCACGCGCAGCCCCCAGACGTGAATGGCGCCGCCCGAGACTTCGTTCGCCTTGATCGCAACCGCCAGCAATGCCGGCTCCGCTATCGTGGCGCCAAACGCCACGGCGAAGGCGAATGCGTAGACCCAATGATAGTCGTGCCATCGCGCCATGGCCGGGTCGATCGGGAGCAGGGTATCGCTGGTCAATTGCTCGGCCATGAGCCGCCCCAATGGAAACAGCCCCAGTTCCAAACCCAAGAGGAACAGCCCCAGCCCAGCCACCACAAATCCAAACCCGGCCAACTTCCGTAACAGGTTTGGAATTCGCCCTCCTAAAACCAAAGCGTGGAAGGCGAACAGGAAAAATGCCACCGGCAGCACAGCGCCGGCAGTCTGTAGAATCACGGCACCGATCGATTCAATCAAGCCCATGTGACGAGCATCCCGTAGCTCATGACGAAAATCATTGGCGTAAGGGATGCGAAGGCGATGAGGCCGAACCCGTCGGTCATCGGATTCCTGCCCCCTAGCGACGACGCAAGCCCGACACCGAGTGCCGTGACTAACGGCACCGTCACAGTAGACGTCGTCACACCACCTGAATCGTATGCGATGCCAACGATCTCCGCAGGCGCCAGGAACGTAATGAGTACGACAATGACGTACCCGGCGATGATCATTCTGGGTAGAGACCAGCCCGCAACGATCCTCGCAATACCGATAACCAGAGCAACGCCGACGGAGCATGCCACAGTCAAACGCAGACCCAGCACGTAGCTCGCCCTGGCGTTTTCCGAATCGGCGATCGCCCCGGCTACCGAAGCTGCAGTGGCGGCCTCCGAGGCAACAGCGATCAGTGCCGGCTCGGCGATCGTCGTCCCGAAGCCCAAGAAAAATGCAAAAATAACCAACCAGGCCACGCTGCCTTTTCGTGCCAGCGCGTGCGCGAGCGTCTCACCGATCGGGAACAAGGCAAGCTCCAGACCATAGACGAAGAGGGTTAGGCCCACTACGACCAGTATTGCTCCCTCGGTCAGCACGATGAGCTCCGCAAGCGGTCGCTGCAGGACAATCGCCTGAAAAAAGAATATGACCAGAACGATCGGAGTCAGATCCCGAAGGCTACCGAGCGCCACGCGCCAAAATCGAGCCATGCAACCTCTCGCCGCCACGCATTGCGCCAGACCTAGGGTGCCTCACATACGTTCCAACGTACATATGGCGTTGTGGTGCAAAGTCCGTTCTAGTTCGAGACGATAGAACTGGATATCGCTTGTGGAAGCCCTAGCTCAACTGAAATCTGGCCCGAATGTCCGTTTTTCTCCTGCGGATTCAAACGGTGAACGCAACACCTAGACTGTGACTATAGATCACGGAGGTGTTGAAGATGAAGTATCGGAAGAGGATTTACTTCACGGAAGAACAGAAGCAACAGATGTGGGATCTCTGGCAGCAAGGTAGCTCCATGACGGAGATTGCACGGCTGTTTGATCGAGGGCATACCACCGTCAACGGGATCATTGCTCGCAGCGGTGGTGTTCGCCCTCGACGTCGTACGCGGTCGAGCCGATCCTTGAGTCTAGCGGAGCGCGAAGAGATCTCTCGCGGTATCGCAGCGGGGCGCTCTCTACGAGCGATCGCATTGCGACTCGGACGTTCGCCCTCGACGATCAGCCGTGAGCTCGCTCGTAACGGGGGTCCGCGCAGTTACCGAGCGCATCGGGCGAACCAGGCCGCCTGGGATCGAGCGCTGAGGCCGAAGGTCTGTAAACTGGCCAGTCATCCGGCGCTTGCGCGGCAGGTGGCCCGACAGCTGCAGAAGCGGTGGGCACCGCAACAGATCGCCGGCTGGCTGAAGCGCCGTAATCCGGATGATGAGAGTCGGCGGGTGTCACACGAGACCATCTATAAGACGCTGTTCATTCAGGCCCGTGGGGTGCTGAAGAAGGAGTTGTTGGCGTATCTGCGACGCCAACGGGTGATCCGCTACCCACGCGGCCACAGCCACAAGGGCCGCAAGCAGGGACGGATCATCGATGCAGTGTCGATCCGTGAGCGGCCTCCTGAAGTCGAGGACCGTGCGGTACCGGGCCACTGGGAAGGCGATCTGATTATCGGCGCCAACAAAAGTCAGATTGCGACACTGGTCGAGCGCAGTACGCGCTACGTGATGCTCGTTAGAGTAGATAAGATCAGCACCGAAACGGTGAACGCTGCGCTCCAAAAGCAGATACAGAAATTACCACGGGAACTCTACAAATCTTTGACGTGGGACCGCGGCACGGAGATGAAAGGCCATAAGCAGTTCACATTGGATACCGAAATCAAAGTCTACTTCTGCGATCCGAAGAGTCCGTGGCAACGTGGCACGAACGAGAATACCAATGGTCTCTTACGACAGTACTTCCCTAAAGGGATGGACCTATCGAACATCCATCAGAACAAACTCAATGCCGTCGCCAGGCAGCTCAATGAGCGACCGAGGAAAACACTGGGTTATTATTCACCCGCTGAGAAACTTGCTGAATGTGTTGCGTCGATCGGTTGAAATCGCAGCCCGAAAATCGC
>JAOTTJ010000295.1 GCA_029864465.1 Gammaproteobacteria bacterium
CTCATGAACCAGTCTACACAGAGACTCATACGAAACAAGATTGGATTGCTGTGACCTGCCTGGGGATTTTCGGACCGTTTGATTCTTGAGAGCATGGCGCTCCTGGGAGGGAGAAGCCATGAAGAAGGCAAGATATACGGAAGACCAGATGGTCAAGATTCTGCGTGAGGCCGATCAATCACCGGTGTCGCAGGTAGCGAAGAAGCACGGGGTGAGCGAAGCCACGATCTATGCGTGGCGGAAGCGATACGGGGATCTCGAGGTCAACGACGTGCGGCGACTGAAGCAGCTTGAGCAGGAGAACGCACGGCTGAAGAAGCTGGTGGCCGAGCGAGATCTTGAGATCGAGGTGATGAAGGAGGTCAGCCGAAAAAAGTGGTGACCGCGCCCATGCGACGTCGACAAGTGGCGTACGGCATGAGGCGCGGATTATCGCAACGGCGGGCCTGTTGTCTGTTTTCGGTGGCGCGTTCGGCGCTGTCGTATCAATCGAAGCTGGCAATCAAGGATGCGCCTGCGTTGACAGCGATGCAGCGATTGGCGCGCGAGTATCCCCGGTTCGGTTATCGGCGGATTGCCATCCTGCTGCGTCGAGAGGGATTCCCGATGAGCTTCGACCGAGCCTGGCGACTGTGGCGAACAGCGAAGCTGCAAGTGCCTAAGAAGCGCCGCCGCCGACGGCCAGCGAGCTCGCGGCCGAGGCCCAGAGTGCCCGAGCAGCGCCATCATGTGTGGGCCTACGATTTCGTGTTTGATCGCTGCGCTAACGGTCAGGTTCTGAAGTGCCTGACGATCGTCGACGAGTACACGCGGGAGTGTCTAGCGATCGACGTGGCCGGACGTATCCGTTCTGCCCGAGTCATCGATCAGCTCGCGAGACTGATCAGCATCCACGGGGCGCCCGGCTACCTGCGCTCTGACAATGGCGGTGAGTTCGTCTCTCGGGCTATCCTCAAGTGGCTCACGGAACGTCGCATCCACACAGCGCTCATCGATCCCGGCAAGCCCTGGCAAAACGGACTCGACGAGAGCTTCAACGGCAAGTTCCGCGACGAGTGCCTGAACATGGAATGGTTCCGATCACGCGCCGAAGCTAAGGTCATCATCGAGGTCTGGCGTCGGCAGTACAATCACGTTCGTCCTCATTCGAGTCTGAATTATCTGACCCCGAATGAGTTCATTAACCAGCTGCCCACGAGGGCATCACAACAGGCCATGCTCTAGATACGAATGGTCCGAAGAAACCAGGCAGGTCATACCACAGCAGCTCAGCGGTTCGAGTTTCCTTCGGCAGCTACGCACCCCGAAAGCTGCCGTTCGATTCTTCTCGATTTCAGGCGGGGGCTAGGTCGGCTAAACCGTTCTCTTGGTAAGGCACTTGACGCTTCTGCCGTTGAGAGGCCTAAACATCGGTAGCTAGAGGATCATGGGTAGAGTAATGTTCCGTGTATTCAGTTACGACCACGGGGCATTGTTGTGATATCAATAGTCGTGGCTATTCTAGTAGCTATTTCGTTCTTTAGGGCAGCCGGGAAAATTAATCTTCATCGAGGTAAATGGGTCTTCATCGGGCTTACTTCATATTACATACCGTTAATCCTATGGTTAGTAGTTCTTTTCGCCTTCTTGAGGAAACCAATACTCGAATCACTCTGGCGATATGATAGCGATAGTGCCTATTCTATATACGCAATTGTCGCGGGCTCTGTCGGCGTGACGCTTGGGTTCATTAGTTCATACGCGACATATAGGAAATATTTGACGCGAAATACGCGGGGCGCCGCAGTTCTTCTGGAGCAGAAGTTCGCTACTAGAGCAGTTTACTTGTTGGCTACGCTTCTACTTAGTACATTTGCTCTCTATCTATCCGCCAGGTACTCGCCGGAAGTCACTCTAGAATCGAGTTTTGACTACACTCTCTTCTAGTGCCAGCCAAATACGGCCATCAAGCATACCTCCACCCATAGGCGCCTATGGGTCCGAAGCGGCCTCTTTTGCTGAACTCGATTCGACACCTTCGTGGCGTCTGCTTTCGGCCGAGGCTGTTCGAACGTCTGCTCTGCTCCCGGAAGCGGTCGATCACCGCGCTGACTCTGCCTCGTATTCCGCCGCCCGAACCTGTGCGCCCCTGACGACGTTTATGATGCCGTAGTTGTGTTCGTGGCAGGCGAATTCGAACAGACCCGGCTTATCCATCATTGGCAACGGGATTTCCATGGTCCACGGTTCCTCCCATGTGGTCGGATCTGTCACCGTGGCCTCGTAGAGCAATGTATCGTCGGCAACCCGGGTGAAGCGCTCGACGAGGTGCATGTTGCCGGCGGAGCCTTCCCACTTGCGCTCCTCATGAAAATTCGTCGTCTCCACGACGAGCGTGTCGCCCTCCCAGTGCGCTCGAGAGTCCCCGAGCCATTTGCGAACGCTGCCTGGTGGGTGAGCAGAATTATCGAGGGGGAAAATACGAACGTCGCTGTTTTCTTCGGTGATGAGCAGCACATAGTCCCGCGTCTGCACGATCCGAGAGTGCGCCGTGTTCTGTGTGAAGGGAACGTTCGGCGGCCCATCATTCCCTAAGATGCAGCGTTCGGCCAAACCCCGGGACGCCAAAGTATCGCGCCGTTGCTGCGCTTGAAATCTCTCCAGCCCCTCAGGCGTGAGAGCAGGTAGCTTACCCTCGGGCGGATCCACGATCAGCGACGTTCGACGATTCGGCCGGATCGGAGTCTGCCAGTTATCCAGGGCGAACTCCGTCCAGTCGTAATGCACAGTCGCCGGATCGACGGATGCATCCGCGTGCACCTGCCGCTGAAAGATTTCGATGGCTTCCTCAGGCGAATACAGTGGCCTTCCGGCAAGCTCGTCGGGGCGCTCCAGCGGCGTGTAGGACGCAAACGACCAGTAGCCCTGCAAGCTCGGGTCCCCCCAGGGCATTCGCGGAGGCTCCGGATAGGGAGACGTCGGATCCCACACTCGCTCGATGGCATTCGCGAGGAACTCTTCGGCGTCTTTTTGAAAGTAAGCGTAGGTCGACTCCGCGGTCTGCGGCGAGGCGCCTCGAGCTGCTTCAAGGGCCTCTTGTGACTGCTGGTTGACGAGAGCCGATGGCGGAGCTTGGCCCGCCGTGGGGGTAGATACAACGCCGAACCCGATAACGGTGACCACGGCCGTAGCCGTAAATACTACCTCTCTAAGCCGCGTAAGCTGCATAGGTCTCCTCCCGAAAACAGGCTCGCGCTTTGATATTCCCTCTGCGATCCTCCGGCCCCAGCACCTGAACGTCGTCGTTCATACGCTCTTCGCTGACGCCCGTACCTGTACGAAGATACTCCGCAGGTCATATCCGTTCCACGGAGCAACTGCCCGGAGTCCAAAAGATACCACCAAAATGACGCCGCTAGTCTCGATAGTGTGCGCTCAGAGTGGTTCTCGGCGAACGCCGTTTCAACCTCCTAAAGCAGACATGGAGATTCCTCGATTTCGCCGATGGCGTAACTTCAGCTAACGGCCACTTCGAGCCGTCCGCTCGATTCTGAGAATATATCACCGGAATGTCGGCTTTCAGCCCGGAAATCACCGTTAACCGATGTTAATTTTTGGCTTTCAGCCCAACGACTGCTGCGCGCCACAAAGCCGACATCTAATAGTCGGCGAAAATCCTAGAAGTGAACGTCTGAGGCCAACAACTGACACTCAGCCTTCGTCGACTCGATTCAACCACAGCTTGCATCATTAATCGTGCGGCTTCAGATGCTCTGCGTGAAATGCCAACTGTTCATCTATGAAGGTCGCGATGAAAAAATAGCTGTGATCGTATCCGGCGTGCTGGCGAAAGGTCAGAGGGAAACCCCGAGCCTCGCAGGCTGCGACGAGTAGTTCGGGCCTCAGCTGCTCGGCGAGGAAGTTATCCGCGCGGCCCTGATCGACGCGCAGTGGCGGTGGGGTTGCGCCATCCTCGATCAACGCACAGCTGTCGTATCGTCGCCAAGCCGTGCGGTCGGGGCCGAGATAACCTCGGAGCGCTTTTTCGCCCCATGGGCAGTTAATGGGGGAGGCAATCGGCGAAAATGCAGATACGGAACGGAAACGATCCAGGTTTTTTAACGCGATAGTTATGGCGCCGTGTCCGCCCATCGAGTGGCCGAAAATGCCCTGCCGCGCAGGATCGACGGGAAAGTTTTTCGCGATGAGTGCCGGCAGCTCCTCGGTACAATAGTCGTACATTCGGTAG
>JAOTTJ010000036.1 GCA_029864465.1 Gammaproteobacteria bacterium
GCGGCCCCTCTGGCTGCTGCTTGGCGCTCGACCCGAAAGGCAACCGGAGCTTGAACGTCATCAGTGTTCTCACGAACGGGATGATTCGCTAACCTTAGGGCCTGGATCCCGCGCCAGCTGTGAGCGTCGTCACGAATCTCCGTAGCGGGGCCTAGCCCTGAATCGCCGAGCTCAGACGCGCGTGTAGCGGAGAGCTGCGCGGGAAATGCGTAAGCAGGTAGGCCATCTGATCCGTCAGCACGCGCCGACCCTTGAGATAGATGTACTCCGCATACGTCGGCGTAAACGGTACGGCGACGAGCTCCATGCGGGCCTGTTCCGGCGTCCTGCCGCCCTTGTGATTGTTGCAGCGCCTGCAGGCAGCGACGACATTTGTCCACGCGTCACGGCCGCCTAGGCTCAGCGGCGTGATGTGATCTCGCGTCAGATCGGAGGTCCTGAATCGTTGCGCGCAGTACATACACAGATTACCGTCGCGCCGAAACAGCGTGCGATTGTTCAGCGGTGGTGAATAGCTTTCGTGATTACGCTCGATGCTGTGTGCATTGCCGAGCGTTGCGATGATCGAGTTGACCTCGACAAGGCTGCGCCTTCCCGAGCGCGCGTTAAAACCACCGCGCACAGCATAGATCAAGGACCCACACGCATAGGCCACTTGATCGGTATGGTAGAGCCGCACGGCGTCGCGGTAATCGATCCACTCTAGCGGCATGCCCGCGACGTCAGTGCGCAATACCTCCTGGCTTACGGTAAAACGCTCCATGCTTCAACCGCCGGCGTTGAGGTCGGCGCGACCAAGTGTCTCCGAGACGAAGCGAATATGCAACGGGCGGCTGACCAACCGGCCAGCCGCCCGTAACGAAGTCGTAAAACGTACTACCGCCGGAGAACGACGGCTACAGGCCCTTGAGCACCTCATCGAGGCTCTCACGTGCGTCGCCAAACAACATGCGCGTGTTCTCCTTGAAGAACAGCGGATTCTGAACACCAGCATAGCCGGTCGCCATACTGCGCTTAAGCACGATTGTCGTATCTCCCTTCCAGACCTCGAGCACGGGCATGCCCGCGATCGGGCTGTCGGGGTCAGTCTGCGCCGACGGGTTCACGATGTCGTTCGCGCCGATGACGATGGAGACATCGATCTTGGGGAAATCATCGTTGATCTCATCCATCTCAAATACGATGTCGTACGGCACGCGGGCCTCTGCGAGTAACACGTTCATATGCCCAGGCATGCGTCCAGCGACGGGGTGGATACCAAAGCGCACGTTGACGCCTTTGTCGCGCAGGCAGCGCGTGATCTCGTTGACGATGTGTTGGGCTTGCGCAACCGCCATGCCGTAGCCAGGCACGATCATGACTTCCTTGGCATTCACGAGCAGCTCGGCTGTCTCCGCTGCGCTGATCGGCACGACCTCGCCCTGATCTTCAGCTCCGACCGTCGTGCCGCCCGACGTGCCGAAGCCGCCCGCGATGACAGCGATGAATTTACGATTCATGGCCCGGCACATGATGTAACTCAGAATGGCGCCGCTGCTGCCGACGAGGGCGCCTGTGACGATCAGTAGATCGTTGCTGAGCATGAAGCCGGTCGCAGATGCCGCCCAGCCCGAGTAGCTGTTCAACATCGAAACGACGACGTGCATGTCACCCCCGCCGATGGCCATGACCATGTGGATACCGAGCAAGAGCGCGATAGCCGTCATGATCAGCAATGGCGTCAGACCTTCGCCGGCCGCCGAGCCCTGCACGAACTCGACACCGAACCAGATCATGGCCAGCACCAGAATCAGATTCAGCCAGTGCCGCGCCGGCAGCGTGAGCGGCTTACCGCCGATCTTGCCGCTGAGCTTACCGAATGCGATGACCGAACCCGAAAACGTCACGGCACCGATCAGCACGCCGATGTAGATCTCGATATCGTGGATCGTGAGCTCGACGCCAATGAAATGGCTCTCGGGATCGAGAAAACTCGCGAAGCCGACAAGCACGGCTGCGAGCCCGACGAGGCTGTGCAGGATCGCGACGAGCTCTGGCATCTGCGTCATCTGTACGCGTAATGCGAGCGTGAAACCGATGGCGCCGCCGATCACGAGCGCGCCGATCAGAAGAGCGTAGTTCCCTGTGACAACGCCGAAGATCGTCGCGAGCATCGCGATGCTCATGCCGATCATGCCGTAGAGATTGCCCCTTCGAGCCGTCTCGGGATGGCTCAAACCGCCGAGCGCGAGGATGAAGAGTACGGTTGCCCCGATATAAGAGACTGTGACTATTCCTTCAGACATGACGGTCTCCTACTTCTGGAACATCTGCAGCATGCGCCGCGTAACCGCGAACCCACCGAAGATGTTGATGCTCGTAATGAGCACCGTGAGTGTTGCGATCCACATGATCCAGGTCTCCCCGGAGCTGATCTGCAACAGCGCACCGATGATGATGATGCTGCTGATGGCGTTCGTGACACTCATGAGCGGCGTGTGCAGCGCCGGCGTCACGTTCCAGATGACCATGTAGCCGACGAAGCATGCGAGCACGAACACGGTGAAGTGAGCCATGAACGACGGCGGCGCTACCGAGCCTAGGCCCAACAGGGCGAGCGCTCCGACCCCGAACGTCACGGCGGGGCCGACCCAGGCCGGCGCCCGCGGCTTCGGCGCGGGCGGTGGCTCGGCAGCTTTTTGCTCGGCTGGCTTCGGCGGTGCGGCGCTGAGCTTCGGTGCCGGTGGCGGCCAGGTGATCTCGTTGCCCTTGACGACCGTGGCGCCACGAATGACCTCGTCGTCCATGTCCACAACGAGTTGGCCGTCTTTCTCGGGGCACATATCTGTCAGCAGGTGACGCAGATTCGTCCCGTAGAGCTGACTCGACTGCGCCGCCAGGCGGCTCGGCAGATCCGTGTAACCGATCAGCGTGACGCCGTGCTGTTCAACGACCTTATGCGGCTGCGTGAGCTCGCAGTTACCGCCCTGCTCCGCTGCGAGATCGACGACGACGCTGCCGGCCTTCATCGACTTAACCATCTCGGCCGTAATGAGCTTCGGTGCGGGCTTGCCCGGAATCAGCGCCGTCGTGATGATGATGTCCACCTCTTCGGCCTGTTGAGCGAACAGCTCCATCTCGGCCTTGATGAACTCCTCGCTCATGACCTTCGCATAGCCGCCCGTGCCCGAGCCTTCCTCCTCGAAGTCGAGCAACAAAAACTCGCCGTCCATGCTCTCGACCTGCTCTTTGACCTCGGGCCGCGTGTCGAACGCACGCACGATCGCGCCCATGCCTTTCGCTGCACCGATCGCCGCAAGGCCCGCGACACCGGCACCGATGACGAGGACTTTTGCAGGCGGAATTTTGCCGGCAGCCGTGATCTGGCCCGTGAAGAAGCGGCCGAAATGCTGCGCCGCCTCGACCACGGCACGATAGCCGGCGATGTTGGCCATCGAGCTCAACGCGTCCATCTTCTGCGCACGCGAGATACGCGGAATGCTGTCCATTGCCAGCGTCGTCACACCCTTGGCCGCAAGCTTGTCGAGCAACTCCGGGTTCTGAGCCGGCCAGAGGAATGAGACCAAAACCTGACCGTCGCGCAATCGGCCTATCTCGTCCTGCGGCCCGCCGTCGAGTGGCGCACGGACTTTCAGGATGATGTCGCTGTCACTCCACAGCGTCGCGGCATCACCGATAACCTCAACGCCCGCTCCGCGGTAGGCCTCGTCGTCAAAGCTCGCGGCGGCGCCGGCGCCAGACTCGACGGCGACGTCGAAGCCGAGATCCCTGAGTTTGGCAGCAACCTCCGGTGTTGCGGCCACGCGTCTTTCTTCCTCAAAGATCTCTTTGGGGATACCGATTCTCATTGCATTACTCCTGCCGGCAAGCCCGAGCCGACACCTTAGACTGACCGTAGATTTCTCGTGGTTTTCCGAGCGGCTGCCGGCCGGGAGTCAGCTCCCATTACCGGACCCCCGCCGAGTGCTGGCGCGATTGTAAACAAATCGGCAACGGCGTTCCCGCCGGGAACGCAAAAAGGCGGCCGCGACGTCGAATCGGGCGGCTCAGAGGGGGGGTTGGGCCGGTCAGTCGCGCCGCGCGGGTGGGCGGGCGCGGCGATCTCGAAGCATGCGTCGCTGGTCGTCGCTCAAAGATCTGAACCGCTGCTGCAGTTCCATACGCCGCTCCGGGGGCATGCGTTGAAACCGGCGGTAGGCATCCTGAATGCGGCGGCGAGCATTGGGGTCCAGGCGGCGGTAGGTCTGGTAGCGCTCGCGAATCTCGCTGCGCTGCGCATCGTCGAGTGATGCCCAGCGCTGGAATCTCTGCATGGCCTGATCCTGCTGGCGCCCATTCATACGCAACCAGCGCTCAGCTCCGGTCGCTATCTGCGTCTGGCGCTCGGGTGCGAGCTCGGCCCACGCCTCGGCATGTCCGGAAAGTAGCTGCTGCTGCGCCTCGCTGAGGTCGTCCCAATTGACGCCCTGCGCCGTGGCGAGCTGCGCTAGTCCCGAAAGACCGATTGCAACGACTGCCAACTTGAGGGTCCTATTCATCGTCCTTCTCCTCGCGAGGCGACTCGGGCTCTGTCCCCTGCGCATCGCTTTTCGCATCCCATTCGGAAACGGCGAGCCATTCCTCGTCGTCTCCCTGCCAGCTGCCCAAATATTCGAGCAGATCCAAATCTGGCCCTTCCGGCTCGTCCGCGCCAGCCAACGGCATCAGCGCTGCCTGCATGATTGCGAGTGCCGCTAGCCCACCTAACTGCCGCGCGGCCCGTCGTCGCTCATCCGACGCCATCAATGCTCTCACCGCCGGACTCATCCGGAGCCTCCAGTTCCAGCCACTCGTAGAACTCCAGCTCCGCGAGCATCTCGAGTTCTTCCTCACCGAGCAGGATCTCCAGGTCCGCCGCCGCCATCGTCTCGAAGCCGGCATCGGCGTCTGTGCCGTTACGTTGGACGAGCGGCAGCGTCACGAGCGCGACGAGCGCCGCGGCGGCAACCGCCGGTATCCACAGCCGCGCGCCGCCGAACAGGGTCCGCGGCACCAGCTCCTCGAGCGCACGCTCGCGTGCCGCGCGTAGCCTCGCGCGCGTTGCCCCGTCGATAGTATCGACACTGCTGTCGAACAGCGCCTTGCTGCCCTCGAGCGACTCCCTTTCAGCCGGCTTGTCTTGCATGTTCATCAGTAGTACTCACCTAATATCTCCCGCAGGCGGTGTGTGGCCCGCGAGTAGTGCGTTTTGACGCTCCCATCCGAGCATCGCATTGCCACGGCGGTCTCGGCGACATTCAGTCCCTCGAAATTGCGCAGCATGAATGCCTCGCGCTGCCGGGTCGGCAGCTCGGCGAGCGCGCTCTCGAGCGCCGCCATCGCATCCGCACGCGCGACCTCGTCCTCCGGGCGGTTGTGCGAAGGGTCGGCTGCGGCTGCGACGGGGTCGGGCTGCTCGCCATGCTGACCGCCGAAGTAGCGCAACACCGAGTCGCGGACACGCCGGCGGCGGTGAAAATCACGAATCCGATTGCTCAATATCCGAAAAAACAATGGCCGCCATTCCTCCGCTGGCCGCTTCGAGTAGCGTCGCACGAGACTGATCATTGCATCCTGCACGACATCGAGCGCCTCGTCAGGATCGCCCACGCCGATCGCCGCAAACCGATAAGCTCGCGCTTCCACTTCACTCAGGAAGCGATTCAACTCGCTCTCGAGCACGAAGCCCTGCTCCTCCTCGGCCAGGCGCCCGCCGCTACTCATGACTGCCGCTGAGGACATTCGCCTACCGTTGTTCAACACTGATGCCCAGATTGATCATACGCGTGGATACCGACTCGACGCATCGTACCGTCATCGCTCAAGATAACGCGTCTGTGCCCAAAACGTTGACACAGACTTCAAAAACCGCCGGTCGGAGCCGCAGTTCGCAGATTATGACCAACGAGATGCCCGTGATCCGGGTGGCCGTGCCGCTGCCGATCCGCGAGGGCCTGGATTATCTCTGGGCCGGGCCGGGCCCGACACCGTTACCTGGCTGCCGCGTTCTCGTGCCGGTCGCACGCAAGTCGCATACCGGCATCGTCCTCGAGCACCCGGCGACGAGCCCGGTCGGGCTCGATAAGCTCAAGCGTGCGACGACGGCGTTGGACGAAGAGCCCCTCATCGGCGCAGATCTGCGCGAAACGCTGGTCTGGTGCGCGAGCTACTACCATCACCCCGTCGGAGAGGTGCTCAGCGCAGCACTGCCGGCTCTGCTGCGCCGGGGGCGCGCTGCCGTGCCCGCACCGGAGATTCGTTGGCAGCTCACGGCAGCCGGACGTGAGACGGATACGACCGCGCTTGCCCGCCGTGCACGGCGCCAGGCGGCGCTGCTCGAACAGCTTGCCACGATCGACACCGCCGCAGAATCCGATCTGCGCGAGGCCGGCTACACGCGCGCGCAGCTGGCGACGCTCGAGGACAAAGGCTGGCTCGCAAGGGCAGCGACGGCTCCACGCACCCGCCGCGAGACGGTGGAGCACGAGCCTGGACCTGTGCCTGCACTCACCGACGACCAACGCGACGTGCTCGAAGCGATCGCCGCGGCCGCACCCGGCTATAACGCCTTCCTGCTCCACGGCGTGACCGGCAGCGGCAAGACCGAGGTCTACATGCGCCTTATCGCCGAGCAGATTCAAGCTGACCAGCAGAGCCTGCTGCTCGTGCCCGAGATCAGCCTCACGCCGCAGCTCGTTGGCCGGCTCGCACAGCGTTTCGGCGCGCGTCTGGCGGTAATGCATTCGGCGCTAACCGACACCGAGCGGCTCGACGCCTGGCAGCGGTGCCGCAACGGTGACGCAGGTCTCATTGTCGGCACGCGCTCGGCTGTATTCGCGCCACTGCATAGGCCAGGCCTCGTCATCGTCGACGAGGAACATGACAACTCTTATAAGCAGGCCGAAGGGTTTCGATACTCCGCACGAGATCTCGCGGTCTACCGTGCACAGCGTCTTGGCATCCCCGTCGTGCTCGGCTCCGCGACACCATCGCTGGAGAGCGTTCACAACGCCGAGCAAGGCCGCTACCACCTGTTGCGGATGCCACACCGGATCGGCTCCGCGGGCGCACCAACCGTTCGAATCATCGACCTGAACCACCATGCCGTGCGTAACGGCATTTCGACACCACTGCTCAGCGCAATCGAACAGCACCTTGCGTCGAGCAATCAAGTCATGCTGTTCCTGAACCGCCGCGGTTTCGCTCCCGTGCTCTTCTGCCCGGACTGCGGGGTAGCCGAAGATTGCCAGCGTTGCGATTCGCGCATGACGATACATTCGGCGAGCGGGCGCTTACGCTGTCATCACTGCGGTGCCGAGCGTGCGCTCAAGTGGGCCTGCGCGAGCTGTGGCGCCGAGCGTATTGCCGTGGGCGCTGGAACCCAGCGTGTCAGCGAGGAGCTGCGGGCGCTGTATCCGAATGTCGTAATCGGCCGGCTCGATCGAGACGCGACAAGTCGTCGCGGCAGCCTAGAGAGCGTGCTTGCCGATCTCGAGTCAGGCAAGACGCAGATACTCGTGGGCACACAGATGCTCGCCAAAGGGCATGACTTTCCGAACGTCACGCTCGTCGGCGTACTCAATGCGGATCAGGGTCTCTTCGGCACGGACTTTCGCAGCAACGAGCGTCTCGTGCAGACGATCATCCAGGTCGCAGGCCGCGCGGGACGCGCCGACAGGCCGGGCGAGGTGCTGATTCAGAGCCATTTCCCCTCACACCCGTTGTTCGACTGCCTGCTCGCGCAAGATTACGTGCGCTTTGCGCAGATCGGGCTTGCAGAGAGACGCGCAGCCGATTGGCCGCCGTTCAGCCATCTGGTCCTGTGGCGGGCGAACGCCGTGCAACGTGCAGCCGCGTTCGAGTATCTGCACCGCCTCGCGCGCGCCGCGCGAGCATTGGGCACTGAGATCGGCGTTCATGGGCCCGCGCCGGCCAGCATGGAGCGTCGCAGTGGGCGCTACCGGGCGCAGGTGTTGCTGCAATGCGCGCGGCGCGGCCCGCTACATGCTGTCGTCGACGAGCTCCTCGTGCAGGCGCGCGGTTGGCCCGAGGCCCGCAAGGTGCGCTGGGCCATCGACGTTGATCCCACCGAGCTATGACCCCAGAACTCCGGCTCATCGCGTAGAATCGCGCTTTCAACTTCGAGCGACCTTTCGCATGCGCGCACAACTCGATTTCCTGCTCAGAGAGGCCCTAGCCGAGATCACGGCGAACCATGGACCCCTGGACCCGGGCGATTTGGCGCCGCAGATCGAGCGCACGCGCGACGCGCGCCATGGCGATTTCACGAGCAACGTCGCGATGCGTCTGGCGAAAAAACTGTCGCTCAAGCCGCGCGATCTCGCAGCCGATCTCATTGCCGCACTGCCCGACTCGCCGCTCGTCGAGGCGACGGAGATCGCCGGTCCCGGCTTCATCAACTTCAGGCTCATCCCGGGCGCGTACCAGGAGGAATTGCGCGTCATCCTCGAAGACGGCCCGAGCTACGGTTGCTCAGAGACCGGTGCTGGACACCGGATCATCGTCGAGTACGTCTCGGCCAACCCGACCGGGCCGCTACACGTTGGCCACGGCCGCCACGCGGCCTACGGCGCCTCGCTCGCGAACCTGTTGCGCGCAACGGGTCACGAGGTTCACGAGGAGTACTACGTCAACGACGCCGGTCGACAGATGGACATTCTCGCGGCCAGTGTCTGGCTCAGGTATGCGCAGCATCTAGGGCACGAAGTGCCGTTTCCGGGGAACTGCTATCAAGGCGGCTACGTCATCGAGGTCGCCGAGGCGCTGCTGCGCGAGCACGGCGAAGAGCTCGACGGCGATCTTGCCGCGCTACGGCAAGTCTTCGCCGACAACAGCGCCGATCCCGAGAAACAGCTCGATCTTACGATTGCCGAGATCAAATCGATCCTCGGCGAGAATGGTTTCGCGGTCGTCTTCGACGCAGCGCTGACGAGCGTGCTGACCGACATCAAGAGCGATCTCGAGGACTTCGGCGTCGTGCCACAACACTGGTACTCGGAGCGCAGCCTCGTCGACAGTGGCGCGATTGCGCGGACGCTCGACCTGCTGACGACGAGGAAGATGCTCTACACCGAGGACGGCGCGAAATGGTTTCGCGCGAGCGACTTCGGCGACGAGAAAGACCGCGTGGTCGTTCGGGAAAATGGCGCCACGACTTATTTCGCCTCTGATATTGCCTATCATTTCGAGAAACGCGAACGTGGTTTCACGCATTTGCTCGACGTGCTCGGCGCCGACCACCACGGCTACATTGCACGGGTCCGCGCTGGGCTCGAAGCCATGGGAGAGCAGAACGAGTGTCTAGAGGTTCGGCTCGTGCAATTCGTGACACTGTACCGCGGTCAACAAAAAATGCAGATGTCGACGCGGTCGGGCGAGTACGTGACCTTGCGCCAGCTTCGCGAGGAGGTCGGCAACGATGCCGCACGCTTTTTTTACGTGTCGCGATCCAACGACCAGCATCTCGACTTCGACCTCGAGCTCGCGAAATCCCACTCGAACGACAATCCCGTCTACTATGTCCAGTACGCGCACGCGAGGATCGCGAGCATGCTGAGCCGTATGCAGGAAGAGAACATCGTCTTCGACGGCGCCGCCGGCGCCGACCTCACCCGCCTGACTGAACCCGAGGAGCATGGACTCATGGTGGCGCTGAGCCGATATCCCGAGCAGGTGCATCTGGCGGCAGTCAACCGCGCACCCCAACAGATTGCCCACTATCTTCGTGATACTGCGGCGGCTTTTCACGCTTGCTACAACGCCCACCGAGTCCTCGTCGACGATGCGCAGCTGCGCGATGCGCGCGTGTCGCTCGCGCTGGCGACACAGCAAGTCATTCGTAACGGCTTGACGTTGCTCGGCGTTACGGCGCCGACAACCATGTAAGCGATCCCTGAGATGGCAACCCGCAAGAAACCGAAATCCCGGAAACAGTCGCGGCACACGCCCGGCTGGGTCTGGATGTTGTTCGGGCTGAGCCTGGGACTCGTCGTCGCCGCCGCGATCTACGTTCGCGACCGGCCCGCGCCCGTATCGGCTGCCGCGACGCGCGAACAGGCACCCGATCCTGCGCCCGTCGAGCCCGTCGTCGATACCCGGCCTGATCCCGCACCTGTAGCAGAGGAGCCCCATCCGAGCGCGCGCTTCGATTTCTACGACATGCTGCCGCAGTTCGAGGTCGTCATACCGGAGGTCGAGACGGACGCGATCCGGGACGCCCGAGCGACTGCCGTGGAGGAGCCCGGCAGTTACGTGCTGCAGGCCGGTTCGTTCCGCGAGCTCGCCGACGCCGATCGTATGCAGGCGAACCTCGCCCTGCTCGGCATCGAATCGCGTGTTCAACGCGTCGCGATCGATGACGACATCTATCATCGCGTGCGCATCGGCCCGACCGAGGATCTCGAGGACCTCAATCAAGTTCGTCGGCGACTCTGGGATGCCGAGATAGAGGTCTTGCTCATTCGCGTACCGAACTAGCTCCTCATGCCGCCGAAAATTTGTTGCGCGATACTAGCCTGCTCTTGGGCAGTCTCAGCGAGCGCGCAGGATCAACTGGTCAGTGTTGCAGCAACCGGCGATATCATGCTCGGCACGGACTATCCCGAGAATCGTCTTCCCGACGACGATGGAGCGGGCTTTCTCGCAGCCGTTGCGCCCGTGCTGCAAGCGGCAGATATCGCCATCGGCAATCTCGAGGGCGTCATTGTGGACGGCGGCGAGCCGGCCAAGACTTGCACGAATCCGGATGCCTGTTTCCTGTTTCGCTCACCACCGCGTTACGCCGGTCTTTTGCGAGACGCTGGGTTCGATGTTTTGAGCCTTGCGAATAACCACGCCAGAGATTTCGGGGAAGACGGCAGGACCGCGACGATGGCCGTGCTCGATGACTACGGCCTTCGCCACTCTGGGCGGCGCGGCGACATCGCGAGCTGGATGCACGAGGACCTGCGAATAGCTTTCATCGCTTTCTCGCCGACGCGCGAGTCCTATCTGCTCAACGATATTCCGACAGCCGTGGAAGAGGTCGCGGCACTCGCCGTAGACCACGATATCGTGATCGTGTCGTTTCACGGCGGCGCCGAGGGTCCTGCCGCACTGGAGCTACCGTTCGAGGAGGAGTTCTATTTCGGCGAGACGCGCGGAGAGGTCGTTCGATTCGCCCGTGCGGTCATCGACGTCGGCGCTGACCTCGTGCTCGGACACGGCCCGCACGTCCCGCGTGCGATGGAGCTGTACCGGAGCCGCCTGATCGCCTACAGCCTCGGAAACTTTGCGACCTACTATGGCGTCAGCGTGGCAGGTTACGCCGGGCTTGCGCCGCTGCTCGTGGCGTATCTGGAGCCTGACGGGAGCTTCGTGCGCGGCCGCATCCGTTCCGCAGAGCAAATTCGGCCTGGAGGACCGGTCTGGGATGCGCAGCGCCAGGCGTTCGAGTTGATTAGAGAACTGACCGAGCGCGCTTTTGGCGGGGCGCTGTTCGAGTTCGACGCAAATGGAGGATTCACGGCCGCGCCGACATCACCGCAGTGATTCGGCTCTCAGCGATGCCTCAGTCCTCGGTCATGACCTGGCGGAAGTCGACACCCAGTGATCTGAGCTTGCGATACAGATGCGTGCGCTCCATACCTACGCGCTTGGCGAGCTGGCCGACTTTGCCGCCGCACAGCATGAGCTGCTGCTGCAAATAAGCGCGCTCGAATTGCTCGCGCGCCTCGCGCAACGGCATCGCCAACAGATCCTGTTGGACCAGAAGCTCGGTCTCCTTCGCCTCTGTCGACAGTTCCGCCTCGACTTCCTCGAGCGAGATCTCGTCTTCCGAGCCCAGCATGAGCAACCGGCCGACCATGTTTCTGAGCTCGCCCAAATTGCCCGGCCACGGGTAGTTGCGTAGACGGTTCTGCGCTGCCACGCTGAATCGCCGGAATGGCAAGTTCTCGGCGTCGACGAGCATATCCACGTAATAGCGCAGCAGCTCCGGCACATCTTCGGAGTACTCCCTGAGCGGCGGCACACGGACCACGACGACACTCAGATGCGAAAGCAGGGCTCGTCTGAAATCCTGCACGTCTTGCTCGAAGCCCTGAGGGGCACTGCTGAGAATACGCATGTCCAAAGTGCAATCGGTAGCCGCACCCGCGGGCCGAAACTGGCGATCCTCGACGACACCCAGCAGCAGCTGCTGAATCTCGGGCGATACGTCGCCGAGCTCGTTTATGAACAGCGTTCCGCCCTGAGCTTGCTCGAGCGCTCCGGGCGCTCCGGGTTCACCGAGTAGGCGGCGGCGGCCGTCGGAGGCATCGAGTGAACCGCCGGTGATTTCCACGAACGGCTCCGAAGAACGGCTGCTCGAGCTGGCGAGGTAGCGCGCGAATGCTTCCCGGCCACTACCCGGCTCGCCCGTGATCAAGGTATTGACATCATGGTGCGCGATCTTCGCGACCTGTTCGCGCAACGCTCGCATCGTCTCGCTCTTGCCGACCGGTGCAACCATTGGCGGCAAGCGACTTTGCCGCCGCTCGGACGCCTGACGCTGCTCGAGGGCCTTGTCGACCGTTCTCAACAGCTTAGCCAGGGAGACGGGCTTTTCGAGATAATCGATCGCGCCAAGGCGTGTCGCCTCGACGGCAGTATCGACCGTACCGTGACCGGACATCATGACGACGGGAACCAACTCACCGGCTTGGGCCCACTCACGCAATAACGTGATCCCATCCACGTCCGGCATCCAGATGTCGAGTAGCACGAGATCGAAGGACTCGGTCGAGTAGGCGGCGCGCGCCCTATCCCCATCCTCCGCCGTCGCTACGTCGTAGCCCTCCTCGACGAGAATCTCCTCGAGAAGCTCCCGGATGTTCGACTCGTCGTCGACGATCAAGATGCGTGCTTGCTTCATGCGTGCTGCCGGCGCTTGTCGGGACGACCCGCGGTATGCGCCGGCGAATCTCCAGCCTCGCCTGAGATTGGTAACAGTATACTGATGACAGCGCCGCCACGCTCCGCGTTCTGCGCGCTGATCTGACCGCCGTGCTCTTCGACGAGCTTCTTGACGATCGCGAGCCCAAGCCCCGTTCCCTTCCGCTTGCTCGTGACATAGGGATCGAATATCTGGTCGACGATTTCCGCAGCAAATCCCGGGCCGTTGTCCGCGACGGTTATCTCCACGACGTCGGCCTGCCTGCCGTCCCGATAACGCGTCGCGATCGCGAGTCGCTCGTCCCGCTGATGCTCCATGGCTTCGAGCGCGTTGCGAATGAGATTGTGCAGCAGCTGGCGGATCCTTCCGGGGTCCGCCTCGACAGCGGGCAGACCTGGATCGAGATCCAACGTCAGCGCGAGCGGCGGCTCGCGGTGTAGGTAGAGCTCAGCGACCTCACGAATGAGCTCGTTGAGGTCGAAGCGGCTGATATCTATGTCCGGTGCGCGGGCGTACTCGCTGAAAGCGTTGACCATATCCTTCATAGCCTCAACCTGCTGGATGATCGTATGGGTCGAGCGATCGAGCAGCTCGGTATCCTCGAGATCGTCATGCAAATACCGGCGCCTGAGCCGCTCGGCGGACAGCTGGATCGGCGTCAGCGGATTCTTGATCTCGTGCGCGAGACGTCGTGCAACTTCGCCCCAGGCCGCGTCGCGCTGAGCCTGGAGCAACGCCGTGATGTCATCGAACACGATAACGTAGCCACCAAGATCTTCGTCGTCACCCGACAGGGCCGTGCAGGCGCACATGAGCACTCGGCGCCCGACATCGCCGCGGAGCACGATTTGCTCGCGCCATTCGTGATCGCTGCGATCCAGATGCGACCGCGCGACCGTTAAGAATTGCGACAACAGCGGTCTGCTCGCCGCGAGATCAACGAGCGACTCGCCGAGATGCGTGTCCAGATCTACTCCAAGAATTGCGCCTGCAGCCTGGTTTGCAGTTCGAATCCGCAGATCCGGCTCGAGCGAGACGACGCCCGTAGAAAGTCGCGCAAGAATGATCTCGAGTTTCTTGCGCTCGCTTTCTACGTCCTGTTGGCTCTGATGCGCATCCTCGCGTGCGCGGGACAGCCGCTGGGTCATATCGTTGAATGAGTTGACGAGGAAGCCGATCTCGTCACGCGCCGGGAGCGGTAACACAGTCTCGAAGTCACCGCGTGCGACCGCCCGCGTTCCGGCCATGAGCTGCTGGATCGGCACGACGAGCCGGCGGGCTGAAAAGAACGCACCGTAGACAGCAGCGAGCATCGTGATCAACAAAACGAGACTCAGCGTTAGCGTAAAGCTGTACTTCAGCGCATTGCGCAGATACGAAAGCTCGCTGTACTGACCGACACTGTCCTGGACGAGATTCGCCAGCTCGCTGATTCGGGGGTCTACGCCGAACCGTCCTTGCAGCACGCGGACTTCGGCGGCCGGCACGCTCGAAATCATGTTGACGGCTGCGAAGATCTCGTAACCGCGGTCGGACTGCGGCGGCTCCAGCGTTACACAGCAGTCCTGCGCATCGCCCTGGCGCAGCTGAAAGATCAGATCGTCACGCGCGGACCCCGGCACGGCGGCCTCCGGGTTCATGGAGCTCGTCGCGAGTATCTGATTGTTGGCGCCGTAGATCGTGAGCTCCAACGCTTCGGTACTGCGTCTGAGATCGCCGAGCTCCCCGACGATGTCGGCGCGACCGCTTGCCGCAAGTTGTTGCGCCATCGCCTCGAGCTCGCGAAGGTGCTCGATCATCTGCAGATCAATCGCCGTCTGGCTGAGCTCGAGCGCGTTGTCGAGACCTTGCGCGACGTCCACGTCGAACCAACTATCGATACCGCGATTGATGAACTGCACGGCGAACGTGTAGACGATCAGTAACGGCGAGACCGTCAACACGACGAGCATGATCATCATGCGGGCCTTGAGGCGCGCGCCGGGGACGTGGCGCCGATAATCCCTGATCAGGTGAAAGAAGTTGCCGATGATCAGCAGCAACAAGACTGCGATACCCACGATATTGATGAGCAATATCCACGGCTGCAGGCGGGCAAACTCCTCGGAGTTCTGCGCCACTTGCGAAAACAGCAACAGAACCGTCAGCCACAACAGGGTCCCGAATATCAGGGCCGCGATGTAGGCTACGCGTTTCAGTCGCCCAATGGCCATTCGTACCACTCGCTGCGTAGGGACCAATCGCGCCGCCAGAAGGTCAGCAGGCGCAACGGGCCCGGAAAGTCCTCAGTGCTCAAGCTCGTCCGGAGGCGAATCTGGTAAGACTCGCCGGCTTCCAGCAACGCCTCGTCGATGAGCGGCAAGGCGTTCACACGACCGAGAAAATTCAGCGCCGAAAACAGGTTCGCGAAAGAATTCTGTTCGCCGACATTACTGTTC
Source organism: Gammaproteobacteria bacterium (assembly GCA_029864465.1). Taxonomy (GTDB): domain Bacteria; phylum Pseudomonadota; class Gammaproteobacteria; order Steroidobacterales; family Rariloculaceae; genus JAHEEM01. The sequence goes on from JAOTTJ010000036.1 coordinate 15,391, forward strand.
AGAACGAGATACCGCTCGCTGAGCGCGTGATACTGCAACTCATAGGCCTGCAGCAGGCTCGCTTCGGCAGCGTCGAGCCAGAAGCGCCGGCTGCGCAGAAATTCGACCTCGATCTCGATCGTCAGCGGGACGCCGGATTCCAGTGCCTCGCGCGCGCCGCTAGAGAGCCGGTACTCCAGCCACGCGTTGAGGTAGTAGATGCCCTCATCGAGCTCGACGCTCGCCGAGCGGACCTCGAAGCGCCCCGGATCCTCCTCCTGGGCTCGCGCCGGTGAGGCAACCAGGCAGAGTGCGCAGAGCATGAGTATGATCACCGGCGCCGACGGGCTCCGGCGGCACAGCTCTACAAGGGTGGCGACCGCGACGTACACGGGGAAGTCTCACTTCATCTCGTTCTTGTGAACGCAAGCATAATAAAACCCATCCATATTAGCCTCCCCTGGGAAGATCTGCCGTGGCGTCGCGGCGCCTGGCGGATCCGGCGCCGCATCAGCCGTGACGGCAAGAAAGTCCTCGATCTGGCCCTGATTCTCACGCCGCGCCACCGTGCAGGTCACATAGAGCAGCTTGCCACCCGGGGCCAGCAACGGCCACAACGCAGCGAGCAGCTCGGCCTGGCGTGAAACCACCGCGGGTATGTCCTCGGGCCGCCTCAGGCGCTTGATGTCCGGGTGACGCCTGATAACGCCGAGGGCACTGCAAGGGGCGTCGAGCAGAATGCGATCGAACGGCTTGCCGTCCCACCACTGCGCCGGCTGGGCGGCGTCTCCGTGCACGATCGTCGCCTCTAGTCCTAGCCTCGCGATCCCGGACTCCAGTGTGGCGAGACGCTCCCGATCCCGATCCAGGGCGACGAGCCTGCCGAGTTCTGGGCAGGTTTCGAGCAGATGCGCGGTCTTGCCACCCGGTGCCGCGCACGCGTCGAGAACGCGGTGGCCGGGGCGGGGGTCGAGTAAGCCCGCAGCCAGCTGGGCTCCGGCATCTTGTACCGACACGTCGCCTTCGGCATAACCCGGTACGGTTGCGGCGGGTTGCGGCTGGGCGAGCATGACGGCGCTCGTCGCATCGGTCGCTGCCACGGCCTCGATGCCTGCGGCCTCGAGCCTCCGGAGATACGCAGCGGTACTGCCGCGCAGCCGATTGACCCGCAGCCACATCGGTGGCGGGGCATTGTTCGCCGCAAGGATGGCCTCAGCCTGTTCCGGCCAGTCCGTCTCGAGCAAGTCGATCAGCCAGCGCGGATGGCTCACAACCGCCTCGCGGTTAGTCTGCATGCGGCTGTCTAGCTCCTCGCGCTCGCGCAGGAAGCGCCGCAGGACGGCATTGACCAGGCCCTTGGCACGCTCGGCCCCAACCATCGTTGCGGCTGCAACGGTCGCTGCAACGGCGGCATGCTCGGGAATGCGCAGCCACTGCAGTTGGAAGAGTCCGACGCGCAAGAGCGCGGCAAGCGCCACATCGCGCCGGCTCAACGGCCGAGTCAACAGTTGCTCTACCTGCCATTGAACGCGATCGTGCCAGCGCAGCGCCCCGTAAGACATCGCGCGCAACAGCGCAGCGTCTCGAGGATCATCCATCGGCGTCGCTGCGAGCGCTCGGTCGAGTGACTCGCCTCCACTGACGACGGCCGCGTTAACGCGAGCAGCGAGCGCACGAACCC
>JAOTTJ010000296.1 GCA_029864465.1 Gammaproteobacteria bacterium
AGGCCGTTGCCGTCGTGCGAGCGTGTATGCCCCATGAGCGGGAAGGACAATACGACGAGCACGATGCCGAGGCCCGTAACGCCTCTATATAACCGGCCCTCGCCCCGGACGGAGATGAGAATCAGCGTTGCGCCACCGAGGCGCGCGAGCTGTGCGGAGCTGACAGCGGATTCCCAGAACAATGAGCGCAGAAACGGATCGAACACGCCACCGAGCGCGCCGGCCATGCGCGCGGGCTCGAGCGCGCTGCGCACGACGATCAGCAGCAGAGCGAGCCCGGCCGACCAGAGTGTGAGGCTTCGAATCGCGCCGGCCGACGGTCCGAGATACCGGGCGAACAGCAATGCGAACAGCGCCGCGCCGGCGGCCTGCAGTGACGTGATAAAGACCGCGCCCCTAACGAGGGCGACGGCGAGGTCGATACCGGAGCCCACGCCGCAGCCGCCTAGACGGCGGGCATCGCGATTACGAGGCGGCTACAGAGAAATGGATCTCGCCAGAGACGACATGAGTGTCCGCACCGACGGCGCGCCAAGCAACCGTGTACTCGCCCGCCGCCAAGGTCGGCACGGGAATCGCGAACTCCCGCTGCGCAGACATCGGCAATGCGCCAAGCTCATAGCTGGCGTCTCCGGCGTCCGTTAGCGTCAACGCCGTGATGCGCACGTCTGTCGAGAACCTGAGCACGAGCTCCTCCGGCGCCGCTGCAACAACGGCCTGCTCCGCCGGCACCGAACTCGAGAGCTGCGTGTGAGCAAGAACGCTCGTCGCGAAAAATCCAAGGCTGAGAATGAGAATCTGCTTTGTGTTCATGGCACTTCCCCTTTTGGATGCATTGTCGTTAAGCACCCAGCCCGATGCAAGCTGGATACCTCACGCAATGTCAGCCCCGCCTCGCGGCGGTCTCTCCCTGCTGCTTCATCGGCGTTTGTGATCGGCATCACTTCCTCCAAACGCTCGAGGATCTAGAGTGGGCGGGCTGGTCCGTGGATGCGGGCATAGCGTGCGTAGCCTGGTGATGGCTAACCGAGGAGTCGATCTTGAGCACTATCCTACTTCGGCCGCGATTCGTGCGGCGCCTTCCAGACCCCTTTTACAACACGACGCACGGCACAGAAAGACACGTGTTTTTTGTTGCCGTCTCGGACGTGCCGAACGGCATTTCCTTGGAGCCGGCGCCGCGAAACCCGAAAGTGCGCTGGGACGTCTACAAAGACGTGCAGAGCAGTCTGCTCGACATTGACTGCACGCCCGGCACGTTTCATCTCAAGAACGCCGGAATCACAATCGTTGCGCGTGAAGTCAAGAAGATCGACGATGACGAATACAAGATCAAACTTGGGAGCGGTAATGGGATCATCGATGGCGCACTCACGTACCGTTTGATCTGCGACGCTCTACGTGATCCCGAGTTGGAAATACCGAAGCAGCAATTCGTCAAGATCGAGATCCTCACGCGCGTACCCGAGGAATGGCTAGGCGAGATCTCCAACGGCCTTAACGCATCGATGCACGGCCAAGCCGAGAGCCTCGCGGCCCTTGGCGATGCCCTCGCATGGCTACGGTCAGATCTTAAAGACGAGCCCTATTTCAAGTCGATCGCGTGGACCGAAAATGAGCGCGGCAGTTGCGATATCCAAGACATCCTATGCGCGCTGACATGCTTCAACACCGTCTCTTACCCGAATTCAGGTTCGGCGCATCCCGTTGTCACGTATGAGAAGAAATCCGTCGTTTTGAGCTCTTTCGCAGAAGATTACAAGACGAACGGTGGCCGCAGCTATCGCAGGCTCCGGCCCATCATCAAAGACATTCTCAAGCTCCACGATACGATTCAGCTCGAGTTTCCGAAGCTTTGCGACAATATCGAAGAGCGCGCGGCAGAGCTTGTGGAGCACGCGAAGAAAAGTCCTTACGAGTTTGCATTTCTGCAGGCTCGATCCACGGAACGTCTCGCCAGAGGAGCGCTCTACCCGATCCTCGCAGCCTTTCGCTGGATGGTCGAAGACGACCCGGACGGGGATACCGTGCGCTGGCGCGGAGGCTTCGACAATGTCGTGAAACGCTGGCGGGAAACCGGGGCACGACTCATAGCTCAAACGGTCGACAAGAGTCGTGAGGTCGGCCACAACCCCGACGCGATCGGCAAGAGCGCGTCTCATTGGGGGGCGTTGCACAAGGAGGTCGCGTTCGTCGATCTAATGGCGCAGCAGCCCGCTGCCGAATCCACTACGCCATCCGCCGCGCAAACAGGGTGATGCAACGGCACGTTCGAGCGAAAGACTGCAACGCAAGCTCGAACATTGAACTATTGCATTGCAGGCCGTATCTAAGTGTATAGTACGGCGCCCCCGAGGGGGCACTTCAGGAACGTGCGAGGGATGTGTTGATGACAAAACTAATTGCAGCAGTCGCGGGTTGCGGCTTAATCGGTTTGGCTGGATCGGTATCGGCTCATCATGGCGACGCCGGACGGTTCGAGGACGACGTCACGACGATCACCGGTTCCGTCGTCGCGCTGCAGCTCATCAATCCGCATGCGAGCATTCTGGTATCCGTGCCGAATGCAGAAGGTGCTCCGGTCACTTGGCATGTCGAGATGGAGGCGCCTCAGCGCCTGCAAAGAGAGTTCGGCTGGAGCCGCACGACCGTAACGCCTGGAACGACGATCAGCGTAACGGGGCGACGCGTCAAGAGCGGCGCACCAAACATCAACGTTACCGAGCGCGCACGGATCTTCATCGTCGATGGCTGTGAGGAGATCTATCATTCACGCGACTTGGAGCCGCTAGCCGAGCCGCCAAACGCCTGCTGACCCCAATTATCGTCCGGCTAGCTCCGTGTAGATCCAGCGCACGGTCTCTGCGACCGTAAGCCGCCCGTCGCGCCAGTCGAACCCGCGGCTCGGATCCGATGCGACGATTTCCTCGACGCTGTTCCCGGCATCGATGCCTGCCTGAATGCGATCGCGAACCGTGGCCATGATGCTCCGAACTTCCTCGAGGTCGGCGCGCGTCGATAGCTGTCCATGGCCCGGGACGATCAACGTATCTTCACCCATGAGGTTCAGCACAAAGTCCGAGGCCGCGATCAGCCCCTCGTACGAGCCGCCGTTGTTGCGATCGAAAATTGGCTGACCCCGTGACCGGTAGATGTCGCCCATATGAATGACGTTCGAGCCGCGAAAGAAAACCACGGAATCCCCGTCCATGTGCGACGGCGGAGCATGAATGACATCGACACGCTCACCACCGAGATTGAGGCTCATGGATGTCTTGAACGTCACCGCAGGTAACGCGAGCGGCCCGAATGCCCGAAAACGCGTCTGAATCATCTCGATATAGTGCGGCTGAGCGAGCGTACGGCGTGTGTTGTCATGGGCGATGATCAGCGCACCGGCCCGGCTGAAATTCTCGTTGCCGCCCGTATGGTCACCGTGAAAATGCGTGTTGATCAGGAACCGCACCGGATCGTCACTGACGCTGGCAATTTCGGCAACGATCCGCTCGGTCAACGGCGCGAACTGGCCATCGACGAGAAAGACGCCGTCGTCGCCGACGAATACGCCGATGTTGCCCCCTGCGCCCGACAGCATATGGACGCGACCCGCAACAGGCGTCAGTCGAAACTCGACGGCATCGTAGTCGACCGGGAACCCCGAGCCCTCGAGCAACCCTTGAGCCGAGACGTGATCCTGGGCTGAAGCGCTGCCCATAACCAGCAGCATCGACACAACCGGCAAGTGCCACTGCCAAGCGCGCACTCTTGTTCTCATCATCCGTCTCCCCCTAATGACCGTCCCGGGCGAATCTCACGATCCTCCGGGTCACAAACCCGGGCCACCTTACCGGAGCCAGATTGACCGCGCCATCGCACGCCACTGCGAGCTCGCGATCTCTCTGCACTTTTTACTCTGACCCCAAATGTCGAGCTTACGGACGAATCCGGCGGAGCAGCCTGTCTGGTGGGAGTCGCGCGGCTCTGCTAGCCTTACCGCACTATGAAAAACAAACCCCTGATACTTGCGTCCTTACTCCTCCTGGCCATCTCGAGCGCTCACGCGCAAACAGAGCCTGCGGCTCTTAACATGGAGCTCGTCGCGCACCATCCGCTCGACGCGCGTCCGTCCTACCAGCCCATGCCGCACCGCTACGGTGACCGCTGGATCCTGTTTGTAGGCCATCACGCCGGCGAAGGCATCAACTCACTCAACG
>JAOTTJ010000297.1 GCA_029864465.1 Gammaproteobacteria bacterium
GTCACGAAAGCTTCGATTTGTATATTCTCGACTGGCTGTTACCTAAGAGCTCCGGTATCGGCGTTCTGAAGCAGCTTCGTGCGCGCGACCCCGAAGGTGTGCCGGTGCTGTTCGTGACGGTTCGCGACGACGAGGACTGCATCGTAGAAGCGTTACAGGCGGGCGCCGACGATTACATGATCAAGCCGGCGCGTCGTAGTGAGACGCTGGCGCGCGTCGAGGCGCTCGCGCGTCGGCGACTTAAGACGCCTGCCGAGAGCATCAGCGTTCCTCCGTACGAGTTGAATCTGGAGCAGCACCAGTTGTTTATGGGTGGCGAGCCCCTGCCGTTGACGACGCGCGAATTCGAGCTCGCGTCGTTTCTGTTCCGGCGACTGGGCAAGATCGTTTCACGAACACATCTACTGGAATCGGTATGGGGTGCGGGGCATTCGGCCATGCATACACGGACCGTAGATACACATATCAGCCGGCTGCGGAGGAAACTGCGACTCGCCGATGCGCCCGGATGGAAACTCACGTCGATTTATCAACATGGATACCGGTTAGAGCACGCAAATCGAGATCAGTCGACGACAGTGGACAAACTTCAAGCACGAGGGTAGTGCAATGCCGCGGAATGCAGCCGCTCAGGCTAAACACAAGAATCAGAACAGCGAGCCGATCCCGAACGAAGATGATGTCGATAAAATCCGCGACATCATCTTCGGCGGACAGATGCGCGAATACGCTTCGCGATTCGATCAGCTGGAGGAGCGCCTGGGTAAGACAATCGATAATCTGACGAAAGGATTCGAGGCGCGCTTCGAGAAGCTCGAGCGCTCGGTCGAGAATCGCCTGCAGCAGGTTAGCGACCGTGTTGCATCGGAACGCGAGGAGCGCAAGACAGCATTGAGCTCTACGCGCGGCCAGCTTCGTGATCTCGAGAAGGCGCTCAAGAAACAGCAAACCGAAGCTGACAAACGGATCTCGGAAGCGGTCGAGGAGATCTATGGGGCTCTGGAGGAAGAGAAAGAGGCATTGAGCGCGACGATCGAAAAATCACGAGCGGAGATCGGCGCAACACTCGAGACCGAGACGGCCCATCTCGAGCGCGACAAACTCTCATCCAAAGATCTCGCCCAGCTTTTCGTCGAGCTCAGCAAGAGCTTGAAGCAGGACGGCAAGTAGACAATCAGGGTCTGACCCGATGAAGCCCAACAAGCTGGACGAGTTGAGGGATATCCTATTCCGTCCAGATCACGAGAAGTTGGAGGCTCTGCGCGCTCGCGTAGAGCATGCTGAAGCACGCGCAGCCGATGTCGCCGAGGTCTTGCCCGACTCCGTTGCCGCGAGCTTCGAACGCGACTCACGCCTCGTGGGCGCTCTGCGTAAACCGCTGCGGGAATGCATTTCCGAATCGGTGCGCGAAGACCCGGAGGAATTCGCAGACGCGCTGTTCCCAATTATGGGGCCGGCGATCCGGCGGTCGGTAGCCGAGGCGTTTAAGGCTTGGATCCAACAGGCGAACCAGGCCATCGAACAAAGTCTCTCACCCAGAGGGTTGAGCTGGCGTTTTCAGGCATGGCGTGCAGGAATCCCCTTCGGCCAGTATGTTCTGCAGCGCACGTTACTCTACCGCGTCGAGCACATTTACCTCATACAGGCCAGTAGTGGTCTGTTGATCGGGCACGTCCAGCAAGGCGATCTGCATAGCAAGGACGAAGATGCCGTTTCGGCGATGTTCACGGCGATCCAGGAATTCGTAAAGGACAGTTTCTCGGGCGACGAGCCACAGCGCCTGCGAACGGCGGAGTTGGGAGAGCTCACTTTGTGGGCGGTGCACGGTCCCGGCGCCGTTCTCGTCGCGCTAATACGCGGCGTTCCTCCGGCCGGCTTACGGACCGACTTGCAGGTGGTCCTCGAACGAATCGAGACCCGTTTCGACCATGAAGTGCGAAATTTCGCCGGAGAACGCGCCGAGTTGCCCGATCTGGAGCCCGAGCTCAGATCCTGCCTGCGTACGTCCCTGCGCGAGCCGGAGATTCGTCGGACCAAGCAACGATTCTCGCCGGCGCTCGCGGTCCTGGGCGTGCTTGCGGTTGGCGTCATTGCGTGGGCAGGCTATGGCATCTGGATGCAAAGTCGCGTCGCTCGGATCGCCGAAGCCTTCGAAGCGACAGCGGGCATTGTCGTGACGCGGATCGACCGCGCCGGGCGGAGCCTGGTCATTCGAGGTCTGCGCGATCCGATGGCGCCAACACCTGAGGAAATCGCCGCCGCAGAGGGTTGGTTCGGTCCGGTCGACGCGAGCTTCGAGGCCTATCTATCGCTTGATCGGGAACTCGTGCTCGCGCGTGCGCGAGCGGTCTTGGAGCCACCCGATACGGTCAGCATGAGCCTCGACGCCGGGACTCTGCATCTGGCCGGCGCTGCGCAGCCACTCTGGATCTCCGCGATTGGCACCGCAGCCGCATCGGTTGCGGGCGTCGAACGCATCGACGTTTCGGGCCTTCATGCGGACTCCGATGGGCTGCTTGCTGCGGTGCGCACGCTGCTCGAGCCGCCGGCCGAGGTTGGCCTAGCGCTCCGCGATGGTGTTCTCGAAGTCAGTGGAACGGCACCAAAACCCTGGCTGGACAGGGTGCTCGCGACAACGCTCCCGAACGGAGTCGACTCCGTAGACCACAGCTCACTAGAGTTTGCCGAGATGTTTGCCCTGCGAGGTATTGAGCGCGAGGCGAATGCGGCAGTATTGATATTCGATTCGGGCAGCTCATCGCTTGCTGGTGCTCAGGGCGTGACGGTCGAAGAGATCGTGGAATCATTGGTCGAGTACGGGGCTTTAGCTGAAGAGCTGGGGCTTGTGCCCAGCCTCACGATAACGGGCCACAGCGATGCATCCGGCACGTTCGACTTAAACGTCGCTCTGGAACGAAACCGTGCCGAGACAGTCGCCTCTGCATTCCAAGATGCAGGCGTCGAGCCTGCTTGGATAGCTACACGCAGTCATCTCGATAGCGGCGTTGCCGGTGCCAGGATGCCCGGTGTCACACTGCAGCTCGAGGCTCGATCGTCCGTCGAGCGACCCGTTCAGGACTGAGACTTGCGATCAGCTAAGGTCTGCATTATCGGCGATTTTGCGGTCGGCAAGACGAGCACGGTTGCGCGGTTCGTCAACAACGAGTTTTCAGAGAAATATCTGACTACCGTCGGCGTCAAGATCGATACGAAACAGGTCGATATACCTTCGGGGTCCGTCAAGCTCATTATCTGGGATGTCGCTGGCACCGATCGCCTCTCCGATATCGAGCTTGCCTATCTGCGCGGTAGCGCAGGCTTCATTCTGGTTGCCGATGGGACTCGCACGGCTACTGTCGAAAGCGCGCTTCGTCTCAAGGCGGACATCGTTGCGCAGTACGGTGAGCTGCCATTCGTTGCAATGCTTAACAAGTTCGACCTTTCGGATGAGTGGCAAATCCATCACGATGAGCTTGCGGTATCGAGGAGCGCAGGCGTGGAGTGGATCACTTGTAGTGCGAAGACGGGCGAGGGCGTGGCGATGGCCATCGAGACGCTCGCGACATCGATATCGGACGCTGCTACGGAATCGACGTGAGTTTTCCGACTGCCGTCGAGGCGCACTTGCTCGGCTGGGCGCTAGAGCGGCGCCGGCCGTTCTGTATGCGCGTTGCAGGCGATCATCGCGTGCTGGAGACCTGGGGCGATTCCGAGGCGTTCGGGCTCGGTGCGCTCCAGGCAGGCCAGGACGTTGCCGACATCGCGCCGTTTCTTCGTGACTACGAGTTGTCGGAGACTGTAGAGCTTCCGTTCATCACGGGCACGAGCGGGCACGCCTACCACGTACATTTACTGCCCGACGCGAACAGCCGTTTCGTGCTGTTCATCGATGCTCGACAGGAGCTTCAGCAACGACAGCGATACCAGCAGACGGCTAACGAGATGATGCTATTAGTCGAGCGTGAGCGCCGGCTGATTAACGAGCTCATCGACGCACGTACGGAGCTGACGATACGCCGCAAAGAGGCTGAGGAAGAGAGTCGCCGCCGCGGTGAGTACATCGCGACGATGTCCCACGAGTTTCGAACGCCTATTACCGCGATGTTGGCCCACGCAGAGCACCTCACCGAGGCGACGTCACCCTCTGAGGTTCATGAAACGGCGCTCGCCATACGCCGGATTACACAGCAACAGCTCTGGCT
>JAOTTJ010000298.1 GCA_029864465.1 Gammaproteobacteria bacterium
CTCGAGAAACCGCCCGAGCGTCAGGAAAAACACGAACATCGTCGCGGAATCAAAATACACGTGACCCGCACCGCGAAACGCATTGACGAGGCTCGCCCCGAGCGCGATCGAAATCGCCAGACCAACCGGTACGTCCATGCCAATCCGCCCGCGCGCGAGATCGATGAGTGCACCGCGAAAAATTGGAGCCCCCGAGTACAACACGACCGGCGTTGCGATCAGCATGCTCGCGAACACGAAAAAGCCGGCGTAACTCGCATCCATGGCGCTGAAGGCACCTAGATAGAGGGCCGCGCTCAACGTCATGACCTGCGCGAAGCCGAGCCCTGCGACGGCGAGTCGCTTGAGCTCATCACGAGCCGCCCGCTTATCGCTCTCATCGATCGTGCCACTGCCGAGTCGTGGCACGAAGCCATAGCGCTCGGTCGCATCGAGGATTTGGCTGACGCGGACGCGCTCGGGATCAAAGCTCACGAGCACTTCGTGCGACACGGGGTCCACGCTGACATCCTCGACGCCGTCGCAGACTGACAGCCCCCGGTCTATGAGCCACGCGCAGGCCGCGCAGTTGAGACCGTCGACACGATAGCGGAACTCCTTGCGGCCCGCGCCAACCGATCGCGTAAGCCGGCGTTCGACCTCGGGCCGGTCACACACGGCCCATGGGTCATCGGCCCCCTCACGCTCGGTCGCTCTGAGCGCCGGCGCGCTGCGGAAATCGTAGAACCGCGCGAGTCCCTGCGAGGAGATCAGCTCGGCAACGGCGCGACAGCCCGGGCAGCAGAATTGGCGCCTCTCGCCATTCGCTTCCAGGGAATAGTTTGTCCCGGGTGGCACAGGCTCATTGCAATGGAAGCAGCGTTCCACAGCCTCACTCCTCGACGTCCGGCATGCTGCGCGCCCCTGATTGCGCGGTATCGACCTGAGGCTCGAGCGTCATTTCCCCGATGAGCTGCCTGGCCTCACCGCCGAGCCGCCAAGCGCGATCGACGGGCATGAGCTCGACTCGATACCGGCCCTGCAACGGATCCGCTGCTGCGATAAAGACGTTGCCTGAGCGAAGAAGCTCGAGCTCCCGATCGGCCGCGGCGTCCGTTGCGTGACGCAGGAAGAGCGTCAACGTGCGCGGCGCACGGAACGATGCCGATCCGTCTAGCGTGACCTCCACGCGTGCGGGTGCGCCCGCGAATGTCAGCTGTGCCGTTAGACCGAGCTCGGCAGCATGGCGGTCGCGGTCGAACCGCTCGCTCGTGATCTCTTCGATTCGCGCGTAGTCTGCGACGACGAGCGCGCGCGGCGTGCTATTAGCCAGATAGATCATCGTCACACCGCCGGCGACTGAGAACGCTGGCGGCAGCATGAGCAGCCACGGCCAGACCTCCCTGTACCAGGGTCGCTGGCTCTCGTGTGCCCTCGACGTGCTCATGGTGAGATGAACCGATTCGTTTCGGTCGTCGCAAGATCCGGCACATCGCTGGCCTGCAGCGAGAACTCGACGTCGTGGCCGCCGCTCGCGACGGCGCCGTCTTCGACCGACACGCGCGCGGCAATGGTCGCGATTTCGCCGGCTGCAACTTCGATGACCGCCGGATCCGTCTCCAATGTGACTGTAGGCAACCCGGCGACGGTGATCTCGTAGGCGTGGGGCTGCTCGTCCTTGTTGATGACACGAAGCATGTAAACGTTCTCGATGTAGCCCGGGCGTGCGTCGCGGTACAGCGCGTTGCGATCGCGAATGATATCGAGCTCGAGCGGAACGCGCGTGAACAGTGCAAAAACGAACGCCGCGCACAGCGCCGCGAGAAATGTGCCGTAGACAAGAACGCGCGGCCTCAGAACTCGTGTTGCAACACCCTCCATCGCATGCTGCGTGGAGTAGCGAATGAGGCCGCGAGGGTAGTTCATCTTGTCCATGACGCTGTCGCAGGCATCGATACAAGCAGCACACGCGATGCACTCGTACTGCAGCCCTTTGCGGATATCGATCCCGGTTGGGCAAACCTGCACGCACATCGTGCAGTCGATGCAATCGCCAAGGCCCGCGGCCTTCGGATCGGCATTGCGGCGGCGCGAGCCGCGCGGCTCACCTCGCGACTCATCGTAGGAAATGATCAGCGAGTCGCGGTCGAACATCGCACTCTGAAAGCGCGCATACGGACACATGTATTTGCAGACCTGCTCGCGCATGTAGCCCGCGTTGCCATAAGTTGCAAAGCCGTAAAACACAACCCAGAACGTTTCCCAGCCGCCGAGAGACAGCGTGACGACCTTGATGCCGAGATCGCGAATCGGCGTGAAATAGCCGACGAACGTGAACCCTGTCCAGAGTGCGAAACCGATCCAGAGCGCCTGTTTGGCGACTTTGCGCCGGATCTTGTTGCCATTCCACGGCGCCTTGTCGAGCTTGCGCCGCGCGGCCCCGCGACCCTCGGCGAGCCGCTCCATCCAGAGGAACGCTTCGGTCCAGACGGTCTGCGGGCACGCGTAACCGCACCAGAGTCTGCCCGCGAGCGCCGTGAAGAAGAACAACGACAGGGCCGCGATGATCAGCAGCCAGGAAAGGAAGAAAAAGTCCTGAGGAAACAGCACGAGATCGAAGATGTAGAACTTACGCGCCGGCAGGTCGAACAGCACCGCCTGGCGCCCGTCCCACTGCAGCCAGGCAAGACCGTAATAAAGGCCGAGCAGGACGAGCACGCCGGCAATCCGCAGCCGCGCGTAGGTCCCGTCTATCTCGCGCGGATAGATCTTCTCCGCGGCTTCGTATAGCGGTTTACCGGTAGTGCCTTCCATGGCGTGTCAGTCCCGTGCGGGTGGATGTCCGTGTCGAGTACGTATCAGATAGACAGTCAGTAGTGCGGACGCAGCCGTGATGAGCCAGAAAAAGAAAAACCCGATTGCATAGCCGCCCATGCGATCGACGGGTAGCGGCAGATCCGTGACGTCGGCGAGGGCGAGCGGATCGACCCAGGCAAAGAAGAGCATCGTGGCGCAGGCCGCGATCAAAAAGGAACACCAGCCGACAACTAAACAGTCGCGCTGGCAGCGGCTCAGATCGCGGGACGTTTCCTCGTCATCGGGGGGACGGCCTGGCGGACCTTGCTCATCCATTGCATTACTCCTGCCCCGATAAGCTCAGCACATAGGCCGCGAGCACATGCACGCGGTCGGCGCCGAGAAGGGGCTCCTGTGCCGGCATCTGGCCCATGCGTCCATTGACGATGAGATCGCGAATCACGCTCGCGCCGCCGCCATAGAGCCAAGTCTCATTAGTGAACGCGGGTGCGCCGAGTATCGGGTTACCGTCGCCGGTCGGGCCGTGGCAGGCGCTGCAGAAGCTGCGGTACTGCGTCTCGCCAGCGGCAACCCGCGCGGCATCGACGTCACGGCCGGCCAGGAACTGCACGTAATCGACGAGCGTGTCGATCGTCTCGTCGTCAAAACGCTGGCCGAAGCCCGGCATGACGCCCGTGCGTCCGTTCGTTATGGTCGCGACAATCTGCTCGGGCGCGCTGCCCCACTGCCATTCGTCGTCGGCGAGGTTCGGGTAACCGCGCGCACCGCGCGCATCGGAGCCGTGGCAGGTCGCGCAGTTATTGACGAATAGATTGCGTCCGGCGCTCAGCGCCGCTGGATTGCTGCTGAGCTCGGGGATCGGCGTGGCCGCGAAGGCGGCGAAGATCTCGCCGTAGACCTCTTCGGCGGCTGCGACTTCATCTTCATACTGTTCGGTCTGGCTCCAGCCGAGCAGCGACCACTCACCGAAGCTCGGGTAGAGCACGAAAAAGACAATGCCCCATATAATCGTGAGCCAGAACAGCCCCAGCCACCAACGCGGCATCGGATTGTTGCCTTCCTCGACGTCCCCGTCCCATACATGGCCCGTCGTCGCACCTTCGGTCGTACGGGCGCGCGAGAACCATAGGATCAGTGCACCCGCCCCCGCGACGTTGGCGACAGCAAAGACCAGCACGAACAGACTCCAGCCCAACGTCATGTCAGTCGCTCTCCCTGCTGGCGGGCGGCGCGCGGTCTTCTCCCAGCGGAAGGCGCGCCGCAGCCTCGAATTCCTCGTGGCGCCGTCGGCTGTAGGCCCAGAACACGAGTCCGATAAAGAGGATCATCAGCACGGCCGTGATGATGCCGCGGAAGGTTCCCATATCCATTTCCATGCACCTACCTTCGCTGCCCGACGGGCCC
>JAOTTJ010000299.1 GCA_029864465.1 Gammaproteobacteria bacterium
GCCCTGACGATCTTCGGCATGGACTGAACAGGTCGCAGAACGTCTATTGCAAAGCTCAGGGTCGGGGCTGGTGCCGGCAGAGAGACTCGAACTCCCGACCTGAGGTTTACAAAACCCCTGCTCTACCAACTGAGCTATGCCGGCCCCGAGATAACGGCGGTAACACCGTCGATTCCGCTGCAAGTCTAACTGCCCATCCGATCGGCAGCCAGTCGCTACCAATCTACCCAATCGTCTCGCAGAACCGCTGCTCGAGGCGGTTGATCCGACCGGGAGCCTGCAGCGCATCGAGATCGATCTCCGAGTCGCTGCCCGCGATCACATCTACCCAGTACAGTGTCGCGCTGCGGCTGCGATCGGCGACGGTCGGATCGTAGCCGAGCGCTCGTACCTGCTCACGAATCGAGCCGGCACGGCTGATCTCGCTGAACACGCCCAGCGAGATCGTCTGACTCTCTTCGCCCCCGGGCACGATGTAGGAATCGGAGATGTCATTGGCGCGAAGTTGGCCGAGTATTTCGTTGGCCTCATCACGCGTCGGAATACCCGGAAGATAGACCCAGTAACCAACCCAGACATCGCCATCGACGACACGTTGGCTCGGCGTGAACCCAGCCTCGCGCAGAGCCGCCTGCGCTGCAGAAGCCTGTGCGAGTTCCTCGAACGGGCCGACGCTGATGCAGCGCTGCGTATCCACCGTCTCCAGGACAGGTAGCGGCGGCGGCGCAGGCTCCGGTGCCGCTTCCGACAACGCCTCGATCGTCTCGAGGGCCGCTTCCTCGAGCTCGCTCACGAGCGTAATGCCCGGCACGCGAGAATTCGCGACGATACCGCTACTGGTCTGCGGCTCCGCGTACCACGCGGCCCAGGCGGCGAAGCCTAGATTCGCGAGCACTAGGGCGAGGAATAGATTTCGCATCACAACTCCGAAGCGATGTACGCCAAGCCTTCGAGAACGAACTGGGGCCGATAGCTTACCGGAGTTTCGAGCCAGGACTCGAGTGCCGTTGCGCCGCCGCCCGTCAATACGACGCTCGGCGGCTCGCCGAGCGCCTTGGCGATCTCAGCGATAGCTCGATCGAGCCCGGCAGCGATCCCAAGCATGGTGCCGTGAGCGACAGCATCGTTCGTACTGGCACCGAGCAAGCCCAGACCCGTCGGCGCCGAGCGCGCCGGCGCCGTGTCGCCGATGCCGCGCGTTTCGCGGCTCAACGCAGCGGCTACGATTTCCGGACCAGCCAGAATGAGCCCACCGAGATGTTGGCCGTCTCGGGCGACCGCATCGAGTGTGACCGTCGTGCCGGCGTCGATCACGCAGGCAGCGCCTTCGATGAAGTGATGGGCGCCGATGACCCCAACCCAGCGATCGGCGCCTAGGCGCGACGGGTCGGCGTAGGCGCAGCGAACACCGAACTGCTCGGCCGCAGGTTTCACGAGCGTCAGGCCCGCACCCTGCGCGGCGACGCATGCACGCAACCGCTCAGCAAGCTCCTCGCCGGCCACATTCGCAGCAACCACGTGCGTCGCACCGACGAGCACAGCGCCGACAGCTTCGAGCGCCGCGTCTTGTGAACCCGCATGCACGGCCTGGCCACCCTCTTCGAGCTGGCCGTCGGCAACGCGCGCCCACTTGATCTGCGTATTGCCGATGTCCGCAACGATCTTCATGACTCCGGTCTCACGCTGACATCACCGGCAAGAACCTTGCTGACGCCAGCGTCGGTCTCGATCAGCAGCATTCCGTCCGCACCGATTCCGATTGCCGCGCCGACGACGCCGTCAGCGGCGACGCGCCGCCCTTGCAGATAATCCGCATCCGCAAGCTCGGCGTGATAACCGGAGAACCCGTCATCCGCGTATCGCTGCAACATGCCGGCAAGCTCCTCGATAAGCGCGGCGGCGAGCGCATTGCGTGAAGGCGGTGGCTCCCCCGTGGCCGTCGCCAGGTCGACGGCCCCGCCTGCCCAGGCACCCGGGTTTCCCGTTAACTCGGGCGCCGCGGATACGTTGACGCCGATGCCGACGACCACGTGGCAAGGCCCGTGACTTTCCGCAGCTAACTCGACGAGTATTCCGCCGATCTTCTTACCGGCGAAGAGCAAGTCGTTGGGCCACTTGATCTCGATCGGCAGGCCCGTCAGCGCGATCAGCGAACGCCGCGCAATCACACCCGCAGCGAGTGCAAGCGCGGCGAGATCCCGCGGCTGCGATGCGAATTGCCAGCCGACCGACATGCACAGTCCTCTGCCGAACGGCGCGAGCCATACGCGGCCGCGCCGGCCGCGTCCACCGGTTTGATACTCGGCCAGACAAACTCTGAGCTTACGCGGAGCTGGCTTCGGCCCTGTAAACAAGAAGCTATTCGTCGAGTCGACTTCCTCGAGCACGTGGAGTTGCTCAATCGCCCGACATACGGGCTTTCCGAGAGCAGCCGAGATCTTGCCTGCGTCGAGCAAATCGACAGGCCGGCGAAGCTGATAGCCTTTGCCGCGCACAGCATCCACGCATAGGCCCAGGCGCTCGAGCCCGCGAATTTGTTTCCAAACGGCGGCGCGGCTGATACCGAGCTCAGCGGCAAGTGCCTCACCCGAATGGCGCTCGCCGTCGGCAAGCAGGCGCAGCACGGCGAGGCGAGAGCTTACGGCCTGTGCTGACAAGCTCAGCCGCCGCGCCGCAACATGCCCATACGAACCTCGGTGCCGTCCCGCATGCGGCGAATATTGCTCCGGTGTGTGAAAACGATCAGCAGCGCAACTGCCGTCGTAAAACCCAATAGCCCGACGTCCTCCGGAAACCGCATTGCGCCAACCCAGGCTGCAGCAGCGACAGCACCCAGCATCGTTGCAAGTCCGACAAAGCCCGTAAACGCGATCACGGCCAGCCACAGCGCAATAATTCCGATCGCAAGCTGTGGCTCGAGTGCGCAAATAATGCCGATGGCCGTCGCGCCGCCCTTGCCGCCCTTGAAGTCGAACCACAGCGGGTAGACATGTCCGAGGATTGCCGCGAATGCGACAGCGTAAAGCACGAGCTCCCGGCTGACCGTCGGATCAACGCCGAACCCGAACAGCTCGAGATTCGGCAGAACAAGGACTGCGACCATGCCTTTGCCGACGTCGATGACCATGACCCACAACGCGAACAGCCGGCCCTGAGTGCGCAATGCGTTCGTGCCACCAGGATTGCCGCTCCCCACCTCGCGAATGTCGACGCCGCCTCGAACATAGCCTACGACGAGGCTGCCGAGCACGGATCCAAGCAGATACGCGACTGTAAATTTGAGCCCGAGCTCGATCATGACGTCATGGAGAATCCGCTGCTGCGGTCAGTGCATTCTAGCATCGCATACAGGCTCGAAGACCCGGCGGCACCGAGCCCGAACACCTCACGAGCAGCCTGCAAACTAACGACACAGTTCCCGTCGGTTTCCCCCACTGGCTTGGATACCTGCGTTCGGCGCAGCAGCCGCCTGGTGAGCTATTCGGGCTAGCTGCCGAGCCAGCTTTGGCGCAACGTCAACGCGCTCGAGGCTGGACTCGGCGCGACCGAGAGGCTGCACGTGTCGAGCGGCGCTGGCTCGAGCGTGAGCTCGGCAGTCCGCAGCTCGCTGCGCCGAAAGTAGGTGACCGGAATCGTTTCGCCGGATTCGTAGCGAGCCAGGCGCCGCAGGAGATTGCCCGAATCGACACGGTATCCGTCCACGGCAATCAGATGGTCGCCAGCACTCAACCCTGCAGCTTCACACGGACCGCCGTCGCGCACGTTCGTCAGTTCCAGACCCAGGCTTGTCGCCTTGAACGCGACCCCTAGGCTCACGGGTCTCTCGATCTGGGGCTGCTTCGTGACGCCGCCCTGATCCTGTGGGCCCGCAGCCGCACGCAGCTCGAGCGCGACGCCGAAGTCGGCCAGTAACTCTGCTAGCGGCAGATCGACCGTAGTACGCACTGCCGTATCGAAGAACGCTGCGAGCGGTACACCGGCAACTTGTTCCGCAAGCGTCTCGAAATCGCCCTCACCGAGACCGACGCCCTTTCTTCCGTAGCGCGCCCAGAGCTCGAGCACAATGCGATCGAGCGACACCTCGGAGCCGGTCTCCTTGCGCAAGATCAGATCCAGAGCCAGCGCCACGAGCGCGCCCTTGCTGTAGTAACTAATGGTCGCGTTCGTGCTGTTCGGCTCGGGCTTA
>JAOTTJ010000300.1 GCA_029864465.1 Gammaproteobacteria bacterium
TCTGTCCTTCGAGACGATCACTGATGAAGGCTTCCTGAACAACCCCTACCGCTCTGTGCGCTTTGCCGATACGTCGAGCGCCGTTGGGTATAGCTACGAGCCCGAGATCTATCCGAATACACGCTCGAGTGATGCGGCCTCAATCCGTATGCGCTATTACCTGCCTTACCGGGCGGCAATTCACGGTGAATACCGCAGTTACAGCGACACTTGGGACATCTCGGCAAAGTCGTTCGAGCTTGGTTATACGCATCCGCTCGACGGTGGCTGGATACTCGAAGGCAAGGTCCGAGGTTATTCGCAGACTCACGCAGACTTCTACTCGGATCTGTTCCCTTTCTCGCAGGCGCAGAACTTCCTGGCGCGCGATAAAGAGCTCAGCACGTTCTCGAGCACGACGCTGCATTTCGGAGTGAGCTACGACTTTCTCAGTAATTGGCGTTTCGTCGATCGTGGTGCAGTCAGCTTCTCGTACGACTTCATTCAATTCGATTACGAGGACTTCCGTGATCTGAGAGAGGCAGCGCCAGTTGCCGGCGCCGAGCCGTTCTTCAGCTTCGACGCGAACGTCATTCAGGTCTTCGTCTCTTTCTGGTTCTAGGGCCTCGACGCCAATCCCGGTTGTGGTGCGTTCGACGCTGACTCCGCAGCGACTCATGATGCGTGCATAATATCGGCTGGAACGCCCATCGAGCGGTGTCCGCCGCTTGCAACAAGAAGGGTAGGAGAACCGATATGGAATTGCCGGCCAGAGGGTCGTGTCAGTGTGGCAACGTGACGTACCACGTCACCGAGGAGCCGCTGTACACCGCCGTGTGTCACTGCCTCGAATGCCAGAAGCTCTCGGCGAGCGCATTCAGCGTGACGATGATCATGCGGCGCTCGGGGTTCGAGTTGTTGTCCGGTGAGCTCAAGCGTTGGGAACGGCCGACTGCATCGGGCGGGATCGCCGTTTGCTGGTTCTGCCCGGACTGCGGTAACCGCATATACCACGAGAATCCCGCTGTGCCGGAGATCGTCAGGGTCAAGACAGGGACGCTGGATGATCCCAGTGTGTTACAACCCCAGGTGCGCGGCTGGATGTGCCGCCAGCAGCCATGGCTCGAGCATTACTCAGAACTGCCCGTTGTCGAGCGGCAGATCGACTTCAAGAAGGCGATGGCCGACATCGAGCAGGGCAAAGATCCGTTCTAGAGGCTCGCGGCCCAGCGCAGGAGAATCGAAGCAGCGGGGGGAAGCTCATGAAACGTTACGTTCTTTGGCTAGCAGTGAGCGTCGGTCTGACCTCGAGTGTCGCTGCACGAGCTCACCACAGCGCCGCGGCGTTCGACACGAGCCGGGAGATCATCGTCGACGGCATCGTGACCGAATACGATTGGCGCAATCCCCACGTGCACATGGTATTGGAGATCACCGGCGCGAACGGTGAGATCCGCGAGCAGCGTGTCGAGGTCGGCGCGCCATCGGTGCTTGCGCCGCTCGGTCTGACGCCCGATTCATTGCGCGTTGGTGAACGCGTCTCGATCTACGGTAATCCGAACCGAGCCGATGCCCGCCGTTCCATGCTGGGCCTCTATTTGACGAAGGCCGATGGTTCGCAACTGCCGCTGAACATTGGCGCGCCGAGCCTCCTCGAGCCCGAGGACGCCCGGGCGACGAGTATCGCGGGCACCTGGTTTGGCCCGCTCGCGCCGTTTCGTGGATTCGTGCGCTCCCAAGGTAATTGGCCGCTGACCGACAAGGCCCGCATGGAACGGGCCGAATGGACGATCGAGCAGGCCGCGTATGCGGACTGCGTGCCCGTGACGGCGCCGACGCTGATGATCTATCCCGTGACGACGACGGTCGAGGTCAACGACGATACGGTCGTATTCGAGGTCGATTGGATGACATCGCGGCGCGTCGTCTACCTCGACGGCCGCGCCCATCCCGAGAACGCCGAGCCGACGTTACACGGTCACTCGATCGGTCATTGGGAAGGCGAGACGCTTGTCGTCGATACGATCCATTACGCTGCGCACAGCGAGGGTCTCACCATGGGGGTGGGCTCGGGGCTTGGCAAGCACACAGTCGAGCGCTTCTCACTGGCCGCGAACGGCCGGCATATGAACTACGAGGTTACCGTCGAGGATCCCGAGTATCTCGCGGAGCCGCTGACGCACAGCTCGCAGCTCGAGTACCGGCCGGATCTCGAGCCGACCGGCCTCGCCTGCGATCTGGAAGCCGCGCGGCGCTATCGCACCGACGAGTGAGCAACGCCTCCTACGGCGACGACTGTGCGACGCGAGTCGCGGAATTGCCGAAACGGTAGCTGACAATCATGGAATCGCCTGGCCGATAGAAAATCTGGTTGGCGATATCGTCAATCTGATAGTCGGGTTCCTTGTCGCGGCCGAGGTCGATCGACCCCAGAATCTGACCGCTGAGCTTGCTGACCTGCACGAGCGAGATATTGCGATCCGCATCGCGCGTCATCATGAAAACGAAATCGCGGCTCTCGGCCGACGCCTGATAGCGTCTGCGCGCGAACTCGATGTAATCGCCGGCGAGTCCTGCATAGCCCTGGCTCAGTTGCCCGAAGCCTTCCGAGAAGCCCACTGCCAGCTGTTGCTCCACGCTGCCCGCAGCCGTGTCGGCGGCGGCTGAGGCTGCGGCGGCGCTGTAGAGACCGGCGTAAGCTGAGGCCATTCCCGCGCGGATGCCGGCCGCCCAGGCGAGGCCGCGCAGCCAGGCCGGATCACGCGGTGCAGGGTAATGCGCGTCGAATAAAACGGAACCGTCGATGCCGAGGCCCGCGACGCTCTGCTGCCCCATGAGCACGATGTTGCCGCCCGTCAGATCCATCGCGAGCACGTCGTCCTTCTCCTGGAGCTCGAACGGTGTCAACGAGATAGTAGCGATACGGCCGCTTCCTGTATTGAGCACGTGTACGAGGCCGCTGTTCGGGTTGTAGGCGAAGACGTTCGATGCGTCGCGCGTCCATGCGAGCGGGTCCCTGCTGCGCAGCTCGTTGCCATTGCGTAACGCGCCAGTCGCCGGGTCGAAGATATTGATCTCGTGCGTCGTGATGTACAGCAGCCCGTGATCGGTCAGCTCGGTGCTCAGCATGCGGCCCCTGACCTCGAGCGGGTCCTCGAAGCGCAGCGTCCCTGTTGCACTGTCGACGACGTAGAGAAGGTATTCCGTATCCCGATTGGTCCAGATGCTGTCGTAGCCGGTCGTCAGCAGTAATCCGGCATCTGTGAAGACGTAGTCGAGCACCTGGCCCTTGATCTCGATGCCGCGGCCGCGCCGGCCCCAGAGCGAGTCGCCACTGTCGTAGTCGAGCAAGCGCAGCCGGCCTTTGTCGCTGTCGCCTTCACTGATGATCAGGCCGCCGTCGATCGGTACGATGAGCGAGTTCATGGGCTTGCTGAAGCGCTCGGGGCGACGCCAGACGGGCGTGCCGTCGGCGATGCGAAAGCCCTGATATTGCGTCGTCGTGTAGTTCTCATCGATCTCTTCGGCACCGGCGTAGATCACGTCCGGTCGCTGCGCCGTGTGCGTGAGCTCGAAGCGCCCGCCGGCGAACTGCGTCTTCCAGAGCAGGTCGCCGGAATCATGATCGAAGCGGTAGAGATTGCCCATGGCGCCGAGGATGAATGTGCCGTCGTCGAGCTCGAACGGTGCGCTCTGCACGGGGCTCGTGTCGGTCATGACGATCGCTGCCGTCATGAGCAGCTGCATGAAGCCGCCCATGCCTGCTGTGAAAACATCGCTGGACCAAAGCCGTCGGCCGTCCTCGATTCCATAGAGAAACAACGTCGGGGTCGGCTTACCGATTTCGAAGCCTGCAATCAGCAGGCTGCCGTTGCGCGGCAGGATGAAACGCGAGGCGATCTGCGTGAGGTTCTCGGCACGCGAGTCGAACACGAGCTTGCCGTTGAGCATGTTCAGGATCACCGTCCGCGGATCGAGTTGGCCGTCGTCGAGCACGATCAGCGGTGAGCCGATGATCTCCTCGAAGCTCCCATGGCGCATGTCGCCGAGATCCGGACGAGACCAGCGCAGCTGGCCCGATTCGGCATCGATCGCGTGCAGGCCGTCGGTCGTTCCAACGATGAGATCGCCGAGCGTCGTGACCTGCTGCCAGACGATCCGTGCATCGAAATTGATGCTCCAGGCTGGGTCCACGGCGTTAGCCTG
>JAOTTJ010000037.1 GCA_029864465.1 Gammaproteobacteria bacterium
AGAGCACCGGCAACGAGCGTGGATAAACGATAATTCATCGGGCTTCCCTCTTCCTTTGTGCGTAACCGGCCCAAATACTGGTCAGACCGGCGTTACCAGAGCCGCAGCGAGCGAGCACGGGACAACGCAACACCTGGCCTGCGATCCCCCTATGATACATACAGAACATCCTAGCGTCCGAACGCTTCCTGCGGGTCCGTTTTTTCCTGAGGGGTTGCTCAACAGGGCCAGCTAGAACACCTCTTGAACGTAAGCTTTCGCCCAGACGCTGACACTCGTCAGCAACCCGATTCAACGAGTTGCGGCCTCGCGCATACGATCGGGTGCCAGGCTATTCAGGACGGCAGATTATCGCAACGAGTCTTCTTACGAGCGGCAACGCGAGCATCAGCGCCGGAAATGCAACCATCCAGCTCGCTGCCCAGGCTCGGCCCCAGGTAGCAATCAAACCGTCGGAGATCCCAATCGCCTGTATGGTGGCAATCATCGACACGAGCCCGCTCATGAACAATGAGAGAAACAGCGGCATCAGGAACGGCCCGGCCCAAGATGCAGGCAGACGCAAATCGCGCTGTACTCTGGCTTTCACTTCGATAGTTCTCCGCCAAGTGAAGCACAGCGTCGGATGCTTCGCTGCGCTGGCCGTCGATCAGCGGGATTGATTCTCAAGGTCGATTCAGACTCGATACCGGCTTGCACTTTCGGCCAATAGCGTACAGACGCTAGTGCTCCCCGGGTATTCGGGCTCGGCCATCAATGCAGAGTCGGCTGTTCGGCCGAATCCGCCACCGATCTCGAGCCCAGGATGATATTTGTACTCATAAATAAATGTGAATGAAACGAAAGCAGCGACTGCGAAGACAAACTCTGTTGCCGGTAGCCATTCTCGAAGCCTCTCCCTCAGCAAGTCGTCATTCCGAAGCTCGAGAGAACTTACTGTCGGTCAAACGCTACTGGCTCCAAAGGGCCAATTCGACAATTGCCTCCGGCAGCTTGCGTCGAGCTTCAAGGGATCACTTGCGCACTGCCTTCATGCCAGCGCACCTCCAAATCCGGCCCCCGTGACGGGCTTCCATTTCGACTCGCACGGAATAATTCGTAGACCACCGAGCCGTCCGCCGCTTGGGTGCTTTCGATGACGCGTACCGGCTCGAACGAATCCGGCACGGCGGCAGCTTCGGCACGGACCGCCGCCGGCACGGACGACCATGCGACATCGCGCTGGATCTCCAGTAGCGTCCATGCGCCATTCGACTGCACCATATCGAGCTCTAGCTCATCGCCGTTGGGCGAGGTGCCGGTAACCTCGTACTGGTCATTGCCGGCGCTGAGCTCCCCGCCCGTGATCGTGATGCCGGGTACAGCAGCCGCAACCAACGCCGCAACGTCCGCGGGGACGACGGATGCCGCGGTGTCCGGCTGCGTTGTTTCGGAGGCAGGCGGCGAGCACGCCGCCGCAGCCAACGCCAGCGCAATGAACGTATATGGAGCCTTGATCATGGATAACCTCCTATGCCTCACGTCCGCACCTAAAAGAGCTGCCGACGCCTCGATTCTCCAAACTGCGCAGCTCGGCGAAAGCCGCATTCAGTATCGATGGCTGACGAGGTAATCGCCGATTTACCTCAATACGATCAATCAGTCCATCCCGCGGCATTCGACTGATCAGCACGCGCACGCTCGAATACGCGCGTCTTCTATCGGCCAAAGAGCTGGCATGGGCTACTAGTGGCCAAGGCTACTCGACGACCAGTGGTCGATGAAGTTGATCACGTTACGCGCAAACTCCTCAGGGTGCTCACGGTAGTGGAAGTGACCCGCTTCATTGGCAATTATCATGCGCGTTCTCGAGTTCGTCTCGGAGATCATCTCGAATAGCGCGAGCCCACTTGGCAACCACGCGGTCGGGTCGTTGCGACCCCAGTACAACAAGACAGGCATCTGAAGGACATGCTCCTCTCGAATCATTCGATGCGCCTCGGGCTTCCAGGCGTTAACCGCGAGAGGGTAATCCGCAAGCGTCTGGATGATGGCCTCGGTCTCCCGAGATTTGGGCTGCATCTCCATGAAATAGCCGGCCTCGACGAACTCCTCGGTCACGTGCGAAGGATCGAAGGAAAGGGCCTCCCACCCGCAGCGAACCGCCGCGCGACCGCTGAGCGATCGGCACGGCGCCCGTGCCGCCATTCGGCGCTCGTTGTAGTCGCCGACCGGCGGCGATGCCGTTTCGGAATCGATGAGCACGAGTGTTTCGATGAGATCGGGGTGCTCCACCGCGAGCAGCAGCGTCAGCCCGGCGCCGCGCGATTGCCCGACGAGATGGATCTGCTCGAGACCCAGGGTCCGAATGAAATCGGCCATATGCCGCATTTCACCCTCTAAGCTGTAGTCTTCCGGGTCTTTGGGGTTTCCCGTCAGTCCACTCGCTAACTTGTCTGGGGCGAAGACGTGGAATCGCTCCCCCAAGTCGGCCAAGACGGGCACCCAAGTATTTGCGCTCGCGGTTCCAGAAAATCCGCTGCCGTGCACGAGCACCATGGGCTCTCCCTGGCCGACCTCGTAGTATCGAGTACGGACACCCTCGACATCGATGAACTTAGCCTCGAATCCGCCGATCGAGCCCGTCTCTGATACCTGCGAATAGCCAGCCTGGGTCAGCGCTGCCAATCCCATCGCTACCAGACCCATCGCGTTACAGAGCCGCAGACAAAGAACTCGCTTCGTTAGCATTCGCATTTTCCTATGTCGAACCCCATGTGTACCGCTAGCGCTCCTGGGAGACTGCATCGTCCGCTTTCCGCGGCCTTTTTCGGACGCTCCGATTGTAGAGAGTGATCGTCGAGCAATCTCGTGGCATAGCGTTCGACGCTTGCTTACGACCTCAGCGGCCCTTAGGCAGTGCCGTCCAGCAAGCTCTCGCAGCGGTCCAAAATACCGTTCATGCGAAGGAGTCGATTCCACAACCGCGCGCGCTCATCGGGCTCGAGCGACTGCGCCCAGTCCCAGGCGGCTTTGTAATCTTCGTCCCATTCGGTTTCGCCGCGTATGCGCTCCTCGGCGAATTCCTCGCCCCAAACATCGGCCCACACGCGGTCTAAAATCAGATAAAGCGTCATATGCCCATCGACGTCGTCGAGACGCTCTTCGAGCTGCCACAGATGCCGGTGCCCGAGCTCATGAACGAGCGTGGACTGCTTGACCGCACGACGGTAGCTCGCACGCAGGCGCATGGCGTGCTCGGGCCCACCAGAATTGCTCGTCGCCTCGGCAACGGTCGCCGAAACATGAGACTCGGAAAACGGCAGGCAGGTCCGCTGCTCCAGCGCCGTCACGATGCGCTCGCCGTGCTCCGCCCAGATCGCCCGGTAGGTCCCGGTGTCATAAGCATCGGCCCTGGAGAGCGGCATAAATACGACCTCGACCTGCGCCTGCGCCGCACCCGCGAGGAGCACCGCGAAGATCGAGACGATTCGTGCCAGAAAGAACCCCATTTCGCGCATCGCTGCCGATTATTTCAAACCCGAGAGGAAATCCTCGGCCAGCCTGCGCGGCCAGTCAAGGGCACAATCGCCGAAAGAATCGCCGCCGCCTCTTAAGTTGGGCGGAAATCGGGGTTAAGATTCGAGGAATAATCGACAAGTCGGCCCGATAGAGGGCCTCGAGCTGTGGAGAAAGTCATGTTCAAAGTATCGTCGCGCCTTCTGTTCGCCACCCTGGTTGCCTTTGGTCTCCAGGCGAATGCACAGATCCAGCTGGCCTCCCTGCCCGACGGGCCCGGCAAGGAACTCGTCGAAGCCGCATGCGTCGCATGCCATGAGACGGACATTATCTACAGCTCGACCGGCTACACGCATGCACAGTGGAGCTATCTCATCGATGGCATGATCGATCTTCCAGACCCACTACGATCCAACATTCTCAACTACCTCGCCACGACGTTTCCCGAGAAACACGATCGTCGCCCGAAGCTCGTCGATGGCGACAACAAAGTCACGTTCCTCGAGTGGCGCGTGCCGACGCGGGGACAACGGCCTCGCGATCCGCTCATGACACCAGACGGCATGATCTACTGGGCAGGCATGTACGGTCATTTGATCGGCCGCCTGAACCCGAATACGGGTGAGATGACCGAGTGGCGACTCGAGCCAGGAACCTATCCGCACAGCATCATCGACGATGCCGAAGGCAACATCTGGTATACGGGCAACCATAACGGCACGGTCGGCAAGCTCGATCCCCGCACCGGCGAAATCACCGTCTATCCGATGCCCGATCCTAATGCTCGCGATCCACATACGGGTATCTTCACCGAAAACGGCGATTACTGGTTCTCCCTGCAGAACAGCAACATGATCGGCCGGCTCGTTCCGGACACGGGCGAAATCCGCCTCATGGATACGCCGACTCGAACCGCGCGTCCGTATGGTGTCGAGGTGGACTCGAGAGGCATGGTCTGGTTCGGCTACCGCGGTGCCCCTTTCATCGCGCGCGTCGACCCCGATTCCTGGGAGATTACAGAATTCGCCACACCGATGCCGGACCCGGAATCGCATGGCGGCGCCTACTACAACCGCCGAGTCTCGATCGATAGTCACGACATGGTCTGGTACGTCGATTCCGGGCGCGGCTATCTGGGCCGGCTGAACCCGCAGACCGGCGAGATCAAGGAATGGCTCACGCCGAACGGTCCCAAGTCGCACCCCTATGCGATCGAGGTCGTCGACGATATCGTCTGGCTCAACGAGTCCGAGCAGCGACCCGACGTGCTGCTCCGCTTTGATCCGCAGACCGAGCAGTTTCAGAGCTGGCCGATCCCGTCGGGAATCGGCGTCATCCGCAATATGCGCAGGACGCACGACGGCAACCTGGTTTTCCATCAGAGCAGCACGAATACGGTTGGCCTCGTTCTGATCGACCACGAGAGCGAGTGGGAACCCGGGCCGTACCGGCCCTGACGTGGAGCTTGGCCTGAAGGACCTGAAGCCGAATAACAGAGCGCGCAACTCGACGCGCTCTGTTTTTCTATGCGTTTCCCATCAACCGAGCAGGCAACGTGAGCTCAGCTAGCGATCTGGTCATGCTGACGCGCTACAAGGCGTGGGCCGACGACCGGCTTTTCACGGCTCTCGACGGCGTTTCAGACGAGGATCTAACTGCGAAACGCCCGACGATACTCGGCACGCTCTTAGGCGCGTTGAATCACAGCTACGCGATGGATCTCGTCTGGCAAGCGCACCTCCAAGGCAGAGCGCATGGATTCAAGACACGACGCCCGGAGCTTTTCAGCGATGTAACCGAGCTCGGAAATGCGCAACGAGAGATCGACGATTGGTACATCAGCTACGCTGAAGAGCTAGATCCGGCAGATGGCGCTTCGATCGTCGATTTCGAGTTTATTGGCGGCGGCGAAGGCTCGATGACTCGCAACGAGATATTGCTGCATATCGTCACGCACTCGAATTACCACCGCGGGCACATCACCGACATGATGTGCCAGATTCCGGTCAGACCCCCAGTGACCGATATGCCCGTATTCATTCGCGAGCTGCGCTGACGAGCAACGGGCGATCGCTCAGAGGTCCCGGCCGGGCGCACCGCCGCAAGACTGGAGTTTCAGCCATGATCGCTGTCATTTTCGAGGTCGAACCGTCGCCTGGGCGCACCGACGACTATCTGGACATTGCCGCGGGTCTGCGCCCGATGGTCGAGGACATCGACGGGTTCATCTCGATAGAACGCTTTCAAAGCCTCGTCGATCCGGAGAAAATTTTGTCGCTGTCTTTCTGGCGAGATGAAGACGCCGTTCAGGCGTGGCGAAACGTTGCCGAGCACCGCCAGGCACAGCTGGCTGGAAGGGACGGGATCTTCTCGGACTACCGGCTACGGATCGCGAGCGTAATTCGCGAATATGGCATGCACGATCGCGCG
The DNA here is from genome assembly GCA_029864465.1 of Gammaproteobacteria bacterium. Taxonomy (GTDB): domain Bacteria; phylum Pseudomonadota; class Gammaproteobacteria; order Steroidobacterales; family Rariloculaceae; genus JAHEEM01. The sequence continues at coordinate 5,929 of JAOTTJ010000037.1, forward strand.
CAAGCGCCCGACGACAGCAAAGCGCTGCACGACTAGCGCGGCGGCAACCCTGGACAAATGCAAGCTGACGACCGAGGCAAGCGTTGATGTTGAACACCAGCCGACGCAATATGCATAGCAACGGTCGAACGCACGAGGTGACACAATGAAAGACAAACTACTATCCGTCGCTCTGTTGATCGGCAGCACCTGCGGCCTGGCGCATACGGCCCAGGCCCAGCAGGGCTTCGGCTCTGGCGCGGGTCTGCCGAGAAACGAAATCACGCACGTCACGGGCGACCTCTACAGATTTCGGGACGTGCGGCATTTCGGCATGTTCCTCGTGACACCTGACGGCATCATCGTCGTCGACCCAACGAACTCGCGGGCTTCGGCTTGGCTCAAGACACAGCTCGACGAGCGCTTCGGGCTGCCAGTTCGATACGTGATCTATAGCCACACCCATAACGACCATGCGAGCGGAGGTGAGGCGTTTGCGGAAACGGCGACGTTCATTGGCCACGAGAACATGCGCCACAACCTGCGAAAACCTGCGCCCGACGCGCCGTTACCGCCGCGCGAGCGGCTCTGGGACACGAACGGCGATGGTCTGATGCAACGAGCCGAAGTCGAAGGATCTGCCTATTACAACGCGTTCGACAATCTGGATACGAATGCCGACGGCGCCCTGAGCCGCACGGAGATGTGGGAGAGACAGTTCGGCGGCGAGCAAGTGCCACCGGACATTTATTACGCAGACCAGGCGACGATCACGCTAGGCGGCAAAACCGTCGAGCTCCACTACACGGGACGCAACCACTCCGACGACATGACCGTCGTTCTGTTTCCAGAAGAGCGCACGATCTATACGGTCGATTTCTTGACGCCCAAACGCCCGCCACGCACGACCTTGTACGGCGCCTTTTTCCCGGATTGGCTCGACTCGCTGCGCCAGGTCGAGCAGCTCGATTTCGACGTGATCTCTCCGGGGCACGAGCTTCCCGGCACGAAGGCAGATGTCATCGAGCAGCGACGCTATATGGAAGATCTCGTTGCTGCCGTCTCAGCCGGCATTGCCGAAGGCAAGAGCAAAGAAGAGCTCGTCGATACGATTCTCATGGAGGACTACGATCACCTCATTGAATACGACGTCTCCCGCGCCGGCAACGTTATCGGCGTCTACGAAACCCTGATGTCGACCCAATGAAATAGCGCACAGCGCCGTCGAGGCCAGCCCGATGCAATTGGCCCGCGGCCGCAGTATAGTCCTATGATCGGCAGGCGCTGCACTGAGACGGTCCAATGGGTAATCGCGACTTGGTCCGAGTAGCTAGTTTCTCGATCGTGCTGGCGCTAGCCCTGCACACAGCCAGCAGCCGCGCCCAATCCGAGGAAGGCGCGCCGGTCTCCAACGTAGAAATCACCGCGGACGGACTTCATCGCGTCGACCCGGCACTGATGGCCGATGCATGGCTGCGGCCGGAAGCCGACCTATCCTCGTATACGCGGTCCTTCGTCATGCCGACAGTCGTCTTGTTTCGAGAGATGGGCAAGCCGTCGAAGAATGCGTGGGCAAACAGGACTCGTAGTGTGTTTCCGGTCAGTGAAATCCTGCAGCGCCGGCTGCGAGAGACCTTTGGGGAATCTTTTCACAGAGCGATGGAGAATCAGCGCTCATACGAAGTTAGCCACGAACTCGGCCGCGACGTAATTCTGGTGCAGGCCTATCTGACCGACGTTACGACCGGCGTGCCGCCGGAGTTTGCCGGCAATAACGTCGCCACGGTCCGTTGGATCTGGGAGGCCAATCTGATCGTAGAGCTGCGCGACAGCATGAGCCACCAAATCCTCGCGCGGATTCGGGATCGGGAGCGCGTCGACGGGCCGGTGGACGCCGATAGAATCTGGGGGCTCGCGCCGCAGATCACGAGACAGTGGTCGCAACGGATGGTCGGACGACTCGATGAGCTGTCCAATTTTTATCCAAGCAGGCTGTGGCGTCTACAGGAGCGCACTCGCCAGCGCACCCAACCACCCATCGACCAGTAGGTCTACTCGGACGGCGTGCCAAAGCCTCAAAAACGACCTTCGCCGCAGCTCGTCATCCGAACCCGCGCGACCTCATCGGCAGCACCCTGCCGGATCACGCCTGCATGGCCGCCTGTATGCGCGCCGGCGTCAGCGGCAGATGCCGCACGCGCGCGCCCGTGGCCGCGAATACCGCATTGGCTAGGGCCGCGCCTGTCGATGCGAGACCGATCTCACCCATACCCGTCGGCGGATAGTCCGTCGAGATCGCGCGCACCTCGATGTTCGGAATCTCGTTCATCCGCAGGACAGGGTAGTCGTAGAAATTCGACTGCACGACCTGCCCTCCACGGATCTCGATCCGCTCTCTGAGCGCATTGCTGATGCCGAAGATCACATTGCCCTCGAGCTGAGCTTCGGAGTTGCTCGGCGCGAGCAGATAACCGGCGTCGGCCGCGAGCCAGTAGTTGTGCACGCTCACGACACCGCTCGCGGCGTCAACGGAGACCTCAGCGATCCCGGCCGCGAACGTAGAGCTGTAGCCGGCTAGCGCCAGACCGAGCGCCGTGTTCTCCCTCGGGCGCGCCCAATCGGCCATTTCGGCGACCGCCTCGAGCACAGCTCGCCCCCGAGGATTATTGCGGCAGAGTTCCATGCGAAACTCGAGCGGGTCAACACCTCGCGCGTGGGCGAGCTCATCGACGAACGACTCCGCCGCGAACTTCGTGTAGCTCGTTGCGACACCACGCCAGGCGCACACTCTCGAGCGGCGATTGGTGATGACGTGCTCCGCCAAGAAATTCGGGATGTCATAACGGGAGCTTTCCGATCCCAGCATCGCGATGACGTCCCGGCCGTTCGCCGCTTCCCAGCGCGGCGGATTCATATACTCGAGGACTCGCGGCGCGGCGACACGATGATGCCAGGCCACAAGCTGCCCGTCCTCGTCGAAGCCGGCTCGCAGGCATTGCGCAGAGGCATTTCTGAACGTGCCGTCTTTGACGTCGTCCTCGCGCGTCCAGATGACTTTGACTGGCTTGCCGATGGCTTTGGATACGAGAAGCGCATCCTCGACATACTTCTGCCGGCGCAGCGTCCGGCGCCCGTAGCCGCCGCCGATATACATGGGATGTAGCGTGATCTTGTCCGGCGTCGTTTCGAGAAATTCAGCGGCTCCTAAGATTGAAAGGCTCTGCGTCTGCGTGCTGACCCAGATTTCGGCAGCCTTGCCGTTCTCCGTTACGTTGACGGTCGCGTTCATCGGCTCCATCTGTGCGTGGTAAGCCGGATCCGTGCGGTACGTCGCCTCCACGATCTCTGCAGCGCCTTCCATCGCCGCCTCGACGTCGCCGGCGGAGCGCCAGGTGTTGCCGCTCTGCGAGAGGTCTTCGGCGCGCGTGGCATAGTCCTCGATGTCCGCCTCGAGCTCTGCATTGCGAAACTCCGAGGTCTGGCTCCATGTGACGTCGAGCGCCTCCTTGCCCCATTTGCTCGCCTCGTAGGTCTCGGCAACGACGGCCACACCCCACGGCAGTGGCACGACATCGGTGACGCCGTCGATCGCACGCGCAGCGCTGTCGTTGATCTCCATGGGCGCTTCGCCTTCGACGGGCGCACGTAACACGGACGCATAGACCATCCCGGGAACCTGAGCGTCGATGCCGAATTCAGCGGTGCCGTTGGACTTGGCCGGCATGTCGCGCCGTGGCATGTCTGTGCCTAAGTAGCGGTGAGTGCCGTAGGGCTTGAGATCCGTATCGTCGACCTCGGGCAACGGCGCAGGCATCTCGATGAGCCCCACGAGCTCACCGTAGCGGAGACGTTGGCCGGAGGCCGGATGCACGACGGCGCTCGGCTCCGTGACGAGGTCGCCAACCGATACGTCCCACACATCGGCCGCGGATTGCATGAGCAGCTTTCGCGCTTGTGCACCAGCGCGCCTGAGCGGTTCGAAATACGCCTGTACGGTGAGGCTCCCCGCCGTATACAACATATTCTGGAAAAACGGATTCCCGTAGGCTTCATCGTGCACGGACACTGTCTCAACGACGACGTTATTCCAATCCGCATCGAGCTCGTCTGCCAGTATCAGCGGCAGCGTTGTCGAGGAGCCCTGCCCCATCTCCGTGGCCGGAAATTGGATCGTCACGGTATCGTCCGAGGATATGGTCACCCAAATATTGGGCTCGATCTCTCGAGGCTGCGCAGCGAGCATTTGCTCAGCCTGATCGCGGGAGCACGCCGAGATCAGTCCCGTTGATCCAATCACGAGCGTCAGGCCACCGATACCCTTGAGAAACTCGCGGCGATCCGGCGCGAAGCTGCCTCTGTTTTCCAATTGCTTACTCATCTCAGACGTCCCGTGTCGCGCGTTGTACGGCCCGAATAATTCGGTTGTAGGTTCCGCATCGGCAAATGTTCGTGCTCATGTGCGCAACGATCTCCTCGCGCGTGGGATTCGAGTTCCTCGCAAGAAGATCGGCTGCGCGCATGAGTTGGCCCGACTGGCAGTAGCCGCACTGCGGGACTTCTTCCTCGATCCACGCGCGCTGCAGCGGATGATCCGAATCCGGTGCAAGCCCTTCTATGGTCGTGATCTCTCGACCCTCCACAGCCGCGATGGTCATGAGACAGGAAAATGTCGCCTCACCGTCGACGTGCACGGTGCAGGCGCCGCATTGGCCGACGCCGCAGCCGAATTTGGTTCCCGTGAGCTTCAAATGCTCGCGAATGACCCACAGCAGTGGCGTACGGGGATCCGCATCGACGTCTACGAGCTGCCCATTGATTGTGAAACTTGCCATCAGCGCCCCCGTTTTCCGACTGCTCCAGCAGGCTCTCAAGTCCTACTGGGGCCATGAAGCCTCGATCATACACCCTTGGTTCGGGACGTAATTTGTCCGGCAGCGATTGTCGATTTATCTTTCTTGCACCGGTACGGCTAGACCCACCTTCCCCCGAGCAGAGTTCCCGGATTTCCTATACTCTCTCGCACGGCTACAAGTGACACGCCGGGAGAGCTACCGATGACGACCGAAGAACAGAGCCAGGAGCCCAGCCTCACACCCGTCCAAAAGCTCGGTGAAGCGATCGCCGACAGAGTGGAACGCTGGATGCCGAATCCGTTCCTCTTCGCAATCCTGCTTACCTACGTCGCCGCGATCGCGGCAATCCTGTCAGAGGGATCCAATGTCGAGGAGATTACCTCGTCGTGGTACGGCGGCTTTTGGAATCTGCTCCAGTTCGCAATGCAGATGGTGATCATCCTGGTTACGGCCAACGTCGTCGCCTATCACCAGCGTGTGCGAAAACTCATTCTCGCGCTCATCCGTCTGCCAAAGAACGGCCGTCAGGCCGTCGTTCTGGTCGGGATCGGCTCGATGCTCACGGGTTGGATTTCCTGGGGGCTCGGACTCATCTTCGGCGCCATTCTCGTTCGTGAGATGGGCAAACGCGCACGCAACGACGGGATCGCCGTGCACTACCCGCTGCTGGCCGTCGCCGGCTACATGGGCATGAGCCTGACGTGGGGCTGGGGTTTGTCGAGCTCGGCCGGTCTGCTGCAGGCCACCGCGGACAACGCGCTGATGAGACTCGGATTCGTCGACCGCATCATTCCTGCTACCGAGTGGGTGTTTCACCCCTACCCGCTGATCCTGACGGCGCTATCGCTCGTTTACGCATCGCTGATGTTGTATCTGCTTTGCCCGCCGGCGGATAACTGCCGGGGTATCGAGCAGTACGTCGACATCTCCGACGAGGAGATGGAAGCGCGCATCGAGCACGTTGCCGCACCTGATGCGGGACGCAAGAAGACGCTCGCGGACCATATCGACAACAGCAAAATTCTCGGCGGCATCATCGCACTGACAGGCCTCGTGCTATTCATACGAACGTTCTTCACGCAAGGTCTAGGAGCGCTCGATCTCAACGTGCTCAATTTCGGGTTCCTCATGGTAGGAATGTTGTTGTTCATGAGCCCAACGAGCTATCAAAAAGAGTTTCACGACGCCGTGCAAGGAAGTGCGGGCGTCATACTGCTGTTTCCGTTCTACGCAGGCATCATCGGCATCATGACCGGCACGGGCCTCGTCGATACGATGACCGAGTCGCTACTGTCGATCGCGACGCCGGCGACATTCCCCGTGATCGCCTGGATAACGGGCGGAGCAATGAACATATTCGTGCCGTCGGCCGGCGGTGAGTGGGCGATCGTCGGAGGGCCGATGATGCTCGCTAGCGCTGAGCTCGGCATACCGTATGGTCAGACGATTGCGAGCTACGCAGTCGGCGATGCGCATACGAATTTGCTGAATCCGTTCTGGGCGATTCCGCTGCTCGCGATCACGGGCCTGCGCGCCCGCGACATGTTCGGTTACGCGATCACGATGATGATCCTACTGGTGCCCTTTCTCGCGATCACGCTCTACCTGCTGCCGTATTGAGGACACCGGAAATCGACGAGCTACGCTGTGTCCGCTACACGAGCCACAACGCGATTAGCAACTACGCGCGGTGCAGCGACCATGTCGCAGGTAATCCGGGCTAGACGGAACCCGTAATGTAGTGCTGGAGATGCTCTATCTCCTCCTCTTTCTCGGCGATGATCGCCTTGACGACGTCCCCGATCGTGATAATGCCATGGAGGTCTTCCCCGGTTGTAACGGGCAGGTGGCGAATGCGGTGCTCGGTCATGAGGCCCATGCACTCCCCCGTCCATTGATCCGGCTGCACGCACACGAGCTTCGAGCTCATGATATCGCGGACCGGCGTATTCTTGGACGATTTGCCGACCAATATGATCTTGCGCGCGTAGTCGCGCTCGGAGAACAGCCCGACGAGCTGACCTTTGTCGATGACGAGCACAGCACCGATACGCTTGTCGGCCATGAGCTGCAGCGCATCGAACACGGTCGTGTCTGGCGTGACCGACCAGATCTCGTTCCCCTTCGATGCCAGGATATCGCTGACTCGTTTCATCGCCCCTCCCGAATACAATAAACAGACTCACCCCCCCGCGCTCGATCGATGGGAGCGGTATCTATGGTCACCGGGCACCCGGCATTTCCGTCATCCGTAAAATTACCTGCTTGTAATGGTTGCGGAATCCGAGGTACCCGGTGACGACTCCAAAAATACGCCCCTCGCAACAAATTGCAAATCGCCGCATAGCGAGGCGCAACGCGCGGGCGAGAGTCAGGAAGCTACGAAAAAAAGGGGCGCGATTCGTGACCGCTACCCATCTCCGGTTGGGCGGTTTGATTACCTGGAATCCGAGGGCCGCTCGAGCTGTGGATACTCGACGCCGAGCTGCTCGAGATAGGTCTCGTAGCGACTCGGGTCGTAATAGTATTCTCGGAGCTGATCCCGGAACTGCGCCATCGTGTCGCGGTTCTTTTCGATCGCAGGCGGATCGTCCGGACCGATGAACGGCTCGTAGACCGTATCTTGCAGCTGCTCTTCGCGAAAATAGTCCCACGCAGCCTCGACGAGCGCCGGGTCCTGGATGAGGTCGAGGATCGTCGCCGCAAGCACTTTAGCTCCAGCTGTCACTCCCTTGTGGGCGATCGGCGTGGCCATAGCCATCGCGCGCGACCAATGATGACCGGGCAGGCCCTCGATATTCGATGGATAACGCAGCGTGACCGTCGGCACCGCCCACGAAACGTCGCCGATATCATCGGAGCCGCCGGAGACCGGATTTTCGGGGGGCTCCTGCACGCCCGTCAGCTCGGTCGCTAACCCGTTGATCTCGTCCGCTTCCAGCAACTCCTGCAGCGCGCGCGCGTATCGTTGATCGTCCTCGGACCACTCAGGCAAGCCCACAGCGGCGATGTTTCGACCCACGGCCTGTGCAATCGGCTCGTTGAAGTGCCGCGGCCATGCCGCGCCGACGATACGCCGGCTCAGTGTCGCATCCGTCATGAGCGCGGCACCCTCAGCGATGCGCTGGAGCGTGTCGAAGTTCGTGCGAATACCGTCAGCTGTGATCTCGCGGATGAAATACCAGACCGATGCAGCGGAAGGCACGACATTCGGCTGATCGCCGCCGTTGACGATGACGTAGTGCGAGCGCTGCAATGGATGCAGATGCTCACGGCGAAAATTCCAAGCGACGTTCATGAGCTCGACGGCATCGAGAGCGCTGCGTCCGCGCCACGGATCGCCGGCACCGTGTGCCGCAACGCCGCTAAAAGAATACTCGACCGACACGAGCCCCGTGCCGCGTGCAGGTCCCCAGCTCACACCGAGATTGTCACCGACGTGCGTAAAGATCACGGCGTCCACGCCATCGAACAAACCGTCGCGTGTAAACCAGGCTTTGGTGGCCAACAGCTCCTCGGCGATACCGGGCCATAGCACGAGCGTTCCCGACAAGTTCTCACGCTGCATGAGCGATTGAACGGCGAGCGCAGCCGTGACGTTGACGGCCTGACCGGAGTTGTGGCCTTCACCATGCCCCGGCGCGTTCTCGACGAGCGGTTCACGGTAGGCAACGCCAGGTATCTGCGAGGCCCGCGGTATGCCGTCGACGTCGGAGCCGAGCGCGATAACAGGTTGACCCTCACCCCACGTCGCCCACCAAGCCGATGGAATACCGGCAACGCCATGGACGACATCAAAACCGTTGGCGCGCAAAACCTCGGTTAGATAGCGCTGCGTCTCGAACTCCTGAAAACCCAGCTCCGCAAACGAGAACAAGCTGTCATTGATTTCCTGCGTGAGCTTTGCGAGCGAGTCGACTCGTGCGACGGCCTCGGCCTTGAGTCCTGTCAGCGGCTCGACCGTGTCCTTTTCGACCTGAGCACTGGCTGTGACCGAAACCCAGTACACGGCGGTGACCGCTAGGGCAGTGAGACGGATTGAGCGTAGGCAATTCATACAGCCTCCGACTATCGGATCGGCGTGACGAGCGTGCCGATGCCTTCAATCTCGATTTCGACGACGTCGCCAGGCTTCAAGTAGACGCGTGGACTGCGTCCATGCCCGACGCCGGACGGTGTTCCGGTCGCGATGACGTCGCCCGGCCAGAGCGTCATAACGCTCGTGGCATAGCGCAGCAGACGCGGAATATCGTGAATGAGATACGACGTGTCCGAGTCCTGCATGATCTCGCCGTTTACACGCGTGGTCACTCGAACGTTGTCGTAGTTGGGCAAGAACTCCAGCGGCACGATGTATGGCCCCATTGGCGCGCCGTTGTCGAGGCTTTTCCCGGGGAACCAGTCGTTCGGATAACGACCTTCTGCCCCGGGCATCTGCTTGGCGCGATCACTGACGTCGTAAAGAATCGTGAAGCCGAAGACGTGGTCCATCGCATTGTCGAGCGTGAGGTCCTTCGCCTGCCGGCCGATGACGACTGAGAACTCGCCCTCCCAGTCGAGCGTATCGACGTTGCGTGGAATCACGAAGGCCTGACCGGGATCGATTATCGTCGAGCGCGGCGACTTGGCGAAAAAATACGGGTTGTCGCGATCCGGGTCGATTGCCGTTCTTTCGCCGAGCTCTCCCGCATGTGCACGGTAGTTCAAACCGGCCGCGAGCAAGTTCCATGGATACTTGATCGGCGCCCTGATCGTGACATCTTCGGGCCGCATGCCGAAGCCGAGCTCGTCGACGCGCCCCGAAAGGTAGTTGGCAATCTGAAACAGCCGCGGCTTGACCATGCCGGACTGCTCGATGAGCGTCTTCATGTCGCCTGGCAGCGCCATCGCCGCGATACCTGCCGCCTCGATGACGTAGGCATTTGCACGCTGTAAGTCGACGAGTCGTTCGTCGACAAGCATCGCGACGCGATCGCCTTCACCACTGTCGTACGTTGCCAGCTTGAATGGTGAGTCAGGCGTTGCCGAGACTTGTGCGAGCGCGACGGCGGCCATGAGCCAGCCGGCCACGCCAACCGCTGCGCGCGAGAGAATCTTCATGAACCGGTTCCCCGAAAGCGTTGTTCGTCGTGACACGCATTATAACGCCGTCCGTCATCGGTAAGCTTGGTCCACGATAGCGGCTCCCTCAACGCACAGCACGGGCCTCCAGAAGCCGCGGGCGAGCCTGAGCAAGCGCCGCGATGTGCTCCGGGCCCGTGCCGCAACAACCGCCGAGCAGCCGTACACCCTGACCGACCCAGCCCACGGCCAGATCGGCGAGATCCTCCGGCGACACGGCATCCGTGAACTGCCAGTCGGGCGCGGCAAAATCGCCGAGCTCGGGATAGGTGCCGAGCGGACCACGCCACTGTCGCTTCACGGCCTCGAGCGCGACGCCGATATCGTCGGGCGGCGTATGCATGACGTTGACGACGGCCGGGCCGAGTGCGATCAGGCTATCGACGACGGCACCGAAATCCCGATCGAGATAGTCGAAGCAAACGAGCGCGGCATCGAGCTGGCGCGCGCTGACGCCGAGACACACGGGCAAGCCCGTTGCGAGCGCCGCCTCCATCGCCAGGCGGCCGTGCTCGAGATCTTGAATCATCTCCAGCGCGATGAGATCCACGCCGAGCTGCGCAAGCAGCTGAGCAAGCTCCTCGTACGCGCTTCGCTCGGTCCTCGCCGACGGGTAGGCCGCGTCGTCGAATCGCGGCGGCAAACACGAGATCGAGCCGGCTATCGCGACGGGACGATCGGCTGCGATCTGACGCGCCTCGAGCGCGGCCTCGACTGCGGCATTGTTGATGATCTCGAATTCCTCGCCGCAGCCTGCAACCTCTAAGACGAAGCGCGTCGTACCGAACGTGTTCGTCGTGATGATGTCGGCCCCGGCGCGAATGAAGTCTGCGTGTATGTCACGCAATGCAGTGCGGTGTTGTCGCGATGCGAGACCGCTCCATGCAACCGGGCTCATCGCGACGCCGCGCCGCTGCAGCTCGCTGCCCGTGCCGCCATCGAGAAGTACGATGT
>JAOTTJ010000301.1 GCA_029864465.1 Gammaproteobacteria bacterium
CCTGACCGCTGCGAACGAGCCGCGCGAGCCGCTGCGCTCACGCCAGGCTTCCGACGAGCCGGCTTGGGACTTCGTCACAGGGCTCTCTCAGTACTACCGACGCGATGTCGATTCCTTCGACGACAACCGCGGAGATTTTATCGGGCTCTCGGCACTGCAGAGCAACTTCGATCTCAGCGCACGCCGAACCGGCGGGCGTTTCGACATGATCGGCCGAGTTAGCTTCAGCCATTTCTATGACCTTATCGGCGAGGAAGACAATGGCCCCGGCGATCAGACCCGTGTGTCCTATGGCTACTTCGACGTGATCGACGCGCACCGCGACTGGTCGATGCGACTCGGACGTCAGTCGTTACACAACTTCGGCGTGCTGGGCCGCTTTGACGGCGCGCACGTCGCCTACGGTTGGCAGCCTGACCGCCGAGTTCATGTCACCGCCGGACATCCCGTCGACTCAACACGCGACGGCGTGGAAAGCGACCGACAGTTCATCGGTGTCGCCGCCGAGTTCGACAAGCTCGTGGCCGATGCCAACGTAAGCGTGTTCTTCAACGACCAGACGATCGAAGGTATCGACGCACGACGTGCCATCGGCACACAGATTCACTACGCCGGCGAGAACGGCAACATCACGGGCGTCATCGATTACGACGTGGATTACTCCGAAATCAACTCTATTCTAGCGCTCGGTGCGTGGCGGCTGCCGTCGCGAACGACCGTGAACGGGCTCATCGATATTCGCCTGAGTCCGATCCTAACGACACGGAACGCACTGATCGGCCAGCCAGTAACGACGATCGAGGAACTGTTGATCGTCTGGACCGAAGAGGAGATCAGACAGCTCGCGCTCGATCGCACGGCAAAGACCAAAACGATGACGCTCGGCGTCTCGCAAACGATCGGTGAGCGGCTGCAGCTCAATGCCGATCTGACCACGACGGAGATTGAGGGGACCACGGGTTCGGGCGGCGTTAACGCGATTCCGGACACGGGCCGACAAACCTACCTGACGACGAGCCTCGTCGGCACGGGACTATTCAGCCAAGGCGACGTGAGTATGCTCAACGTTCGCTACGGTGAGGGAAACGGCTTCAAGACGAGTTACCTGACATGGGATGCGCGGTTTCCTGTCGGCCGCAAGCTGCGTATCAACCCGAGGCTGCGGCTCGCTGTTCGCGACGGTCTGCTCGACGGCACGACGAGAGAAACGGTCACGCTTGCGCTCAGACTGCTGTTCAATACTCGCGAGCACTACCGCTTCGAGCTCGAGATCGGCGCGGACAGCTCATCACGTGGCCTGGCCGACGGCAGCACCAGCGACTCGTCGGGCTACTACCTCAACCTCGGCTATCGGGCGAGTTATTGATATGTACGCCCCAGCCACGCGATCTCGCTCGTTAAGACATCTCTCCCTGGTCGTGGTCACCGCCCAGGCTCTGCTCGGCTGCCAGAGTTTGCCGGATCGCTCGGCGCCGAGCCGGCTCGATCCGCGCACCGGTGTGACCGTGTCTACCGCCGATGACGTTCTCGTGTTCGCGCGAACCGAGGGTCGTTACTCGCGAAGCGCGCGCGACTATGTCTATTTAGGTCCAGTCGAGCTCAACCGCCAGGGGCTGCGCGAGTACTTCCTTTGGGTCGGGGTCGCCACGACGCTCGACCGGGGTTATCTCGCGCCTGAGATCGGCGTGCCGACAAAGCTGCAACTGATGCTGCGAGGCGAGCCGATGGAATTCAGCTTGCGCCCTTGGGCTGAAATTGCCCCGGGGCTCAACGCGCTATCGAGCTATCAAACGAGCGTCGAGCTGCAACATGAGCTCGGCGCTCGTGTTACACGCGATCAGCTCAGGCTTCTCGAGACAGCCCGAGCGGAATCGCTTCGCGTCACGACGGGCAACGGTGGAACAAAGCTGTATCAGGCCTGGCAAAACGAGGTTCATTGGTCGGAGGTCCTCGCTCTCGGGTACTGACGGACTGACGGCCGCCGGCCTTTTATCGACCGGCAAGCTCCGCGAGTAAGAAAGCAGCCCCAAACGCAAAACGGGAGCCACAGCCCCCGTTCCGCAGCCGGGTCTCACACCCGGGAAACTCGAGTACCGCTCAGAGGTAGGCGATCAGCCGTCCCGTGACGACGGCTAGCGTCCAGAGCGCAAGAGAGGCAATCGCGAGATTGCGGCCCTGGCTCGAGATGCCGCCGGTCTCCCAGCTCGACAGCTCCTTACCTAACTTCTTCTGCGTAATGACGAGCGCAACGATGCCGAGCCCGATTGCGGAAATCTTCACCAGAAACGGGAAACTCGTGACGTAATAACTCGCTTGGGTCATGAACAGTGAGAAACCCGAAAAAATATTGATGGCGATGCCGATCCACGCGTAGCCCAGCAACCCTTGGACGCTGCTCAGCGGTATCGTCGTGTACAGACCCAACAAGCGCAGGTTCATCGCAAAGACCATGCCGACCGCGATGGCCAGACCAACCGCGTGCATGGACAAAACCAGGGGCCAGCCCGTCAGACCTGTCAGGATCCACTGCGAGTAAGCCGTGTTCTCCAGCCAAATAAGCATAGATGCTCCCTATTTGATCTTATGTTCCGTTGTTATTGTCTCGCCGTGACGAGAGGAGCAGTGACGCTCAACCATTGCTTTTATCGTGGCGCTCCGCCTGCTGGTCGGCGACATACGCGACCACGGCAACCGCCACAATCAAACAGATGATGAAGATGATCGTCGGAATTAATACAGGTGCCATCTCTTAACCCCCTCCCCCGTAGTACGGCAACAAGCGGCCGAAGACGATGACGCAACCCCACGAGCCGATTACGGCCGCAGCCATAGCCTTCGAAACGAGCGATGCGTCGTCGCCAGCCTTTAGCTTCCAGGGCCCGTCGAAGCTCGTGAAGTAGAGCATTGCGAAACCACCGATCATCAAGAAGATGATCTTCGGCGGAAAACCGTCCATCGCGACGTAGCGGCCAGAATCCCCGATGAAGAAGAACATGCCCGTCACGATGTTGATGATCACACCCAGGGCGCCGAGTGGCAGCAGCCGATGCACGGCCGAATACGAAAGCTTGTCCTTGGCCAAGCCGAGGATTCGCAAGGACACGAGCAAGACGGTACCGAAGATCAGCGCGAGACCGAGAAAGTGAGCGGCCTCCATCGCGGGCCAAGCCCAGTTGTTGCCTGTAATGAGATTCTCGGTAAACGTAATGATCCCAGGCTCGCCCGGTGCCGAAACGGCCTCCATGCCCGAGCGAATTTCTGGATGACTAATGCGGCCACCGAGACTGCCGGCCTTGATCATCGTGACGACCGTCGCACTGGAGAGCACGAGCAGCGTCATGAGATTCCACTTCGGCACGGCACCGAACCGGCGAAACTGCCACAGGGCAAACCATGCAAAAATTCCCGTGAGGCCGGTCGCTCCGAACGCCCAGAGCGCAGCGTTCTGGTGCGCGAAGATCAGCCCAGTGAGGACATCCGTATCGCCGCGAGCCTGAAGCGCCCACCGCGAGGCGGCGCCGCTGATGAATGTCGGAATCGCCAGCCATGCCAACCCCATAAACGCAAGGATGCTGTAGTTCTGCAGACGCGTGTTGTTATGGTAGAACGATAACAAGTACATACCCAACGCAACTACCGAACCTAGGGACGGCAGGTGATTCAGCAAGATATGCAGATGCGGACCGGAGCTAGGAATCAGATCCATATTTGACCCCACATTTATGATTATTAAAGTTACCTGCGGCGAAGCGACTCTACAACACGATCCAGCGCAGTGCAATCTGGCTGACACTAAAGGCATCGGTAATGTCGATGCTGAACGATCGGCACAGGTCTTCGTCGAGGCCTGAAAAATAGCCAAAAAAAACAATTACTTCCATCACTCGACGACCGTGCTTGACAGTCGCCGGACCAAACGCCACAGTTAGCGCGTTGTTCAACCAGACTGTTGGCATCAACATCACTAAACCAAATAGGGGGGGCGTCATGCAACGTACCTTAGTTCTCTTTGCAGTGGCACTTCTGTCATTGCCTGCACTGGTGTCTGCTCAGATGGCAGCGCAGCCGTTCAAGCTCGCTACGATCGAAGTCGACGGCGAAGCACTGATCGGCATCGTCCTCGGCGACGAGGTCATTGTCGAGCTGAATCGCGCAAACGCCGCA
>JAOTTJ010000302.1 GCA_029864465.1 Gammaproteobacteria bacterium
CTTGCCGATCCAGCGCAGCAGTGAGTCGCGAATTGGCTTGTTCCGCATGCAGATAATCCCGGGCGATTACGCGACGTTGTCTAGATACCAATCGTACGTTGAGCGAATCCCATCACGCAGTGCGATGCTGGCGCGCCAGCCCGTCTCGCTCAGACGCGAAATGTCGAGCAGTTTACGCGGTGTGCCATCGGGTTTAGACGTATCGAACCGAATCTCCCCCTCGTACCCGATGATCTCGCGTATGAGCTCGGCGAGTTCCCGTATGGTGATATCTTCTCCGACACCGACGTTGATGATCTCTTCGGAATCATAGTGCTCCATCAGATAGAGCAAAGCGTCAGCCAGGTCGTCGACATGCAGGAACTCGCGGCGCGGCGTGCCCGTCCCCCACACCAGGACGAAAGCGTCTCCACGTTGTTTCGCCATGTGAAATTTGCGTATTAGAGCCGGTAGCACGTGAGAATCTTGTAGGTCGAAGTTGTCGCCAGGCCCATATAAGTTCGTAGGCATAGCTGAAATTGAATTGAAGCCGTACTGTTTTCGATAAGCCTGGCACATTTTGATTCCGGCTATCTTGGCGATTGCATACCACTCGTTCGTCGGCTCCAGCGGCGCGGTCAGTAACGAGCTTTCGCGAATCGGTTGTTCGGCAAACTTCGGATAAATGCAGCTCGAGCCGAGAAAGAGAAATTTTCTGGTTCCGTGTCGATATGCTGCGTCGATAACGTTCGTCTGGATTGCAAGATTTTTGCCGAGGAAGTCGGCAGGATAAGTGTTGTTCGCGAGAATCCCTCCCACTTTTGCGGCAGCCATGAAGACGTATGCAGGCTTGTGTTCGGAAAAAAACGAATTCACGTCGTGCTGATTCGTCAGGTCAAGCTCGCCTCGTGAACGTGTGAGGATGTTGGTGTGGCCCCGTTCATTCAGCAGGCGGACGAGAGCGGAACCAACAAGTCCTCTGTGACCGGCAACGAAAATGGTGTCGGTGCTGTTCATTCTTTGTGGTTGTATACGGTATAGCCTTCGCGGGCGACGAGCGCATCGCGCTCGGCAATTGTCAGATCGGCTGCGGCCATTTCTTCAACTAGTGAATCGAAACTGATTTCGGTTTGCCAGCCGAGCTTCTCGCGAGCTCTCGTCGGATCGCCAAGTAAAGAATCGACTTCAGATGGGCGAAAATAATGCGGATCGATCCGGATAATTGTCTTGCCAGTCCTCGCGTCGGTGCCACGTTCGTCTACGCCGTTGCCTTCCCAGACGATGTGCATCTCGAGAGCCTTGCCTGCGCGCTCCACAAAATCACGGACAGAATGTTGTTCTCCGGTTGCGATCACGAAATCCTCAGGCTGCTCCTGCTGCAACATGAGCCATTGAGCGCGCACATAGTCACGTGCGTGGCCCCAATCGCGCAGTGAATCTATGTTTCCGAGATACAGGCAATCGTCAAGACCCGTCTTGATGCGCGCGAGGCCGCGCGTGATTTTTCGAGTCACAAAGGTTTCGCCACGCAGAGGAGATTCATGGTTGAAGAGAATGCCACTGCAGGCGTACAGCCCGTAGGCTTCACGGTAGTTGATGGTAATCCAGTGGGCATAGAGCTTGGCAGCGCCGTAGGGTGAGCGCGGATAAAAGGGTGTGGATTCCTTTTGCGGGATCTCCTGGACTTTGCCGTACATCTCGGAAGTCGAGGCTTGATAAAATCTCGTGTGAGTTTCGAGTTTGCAGATCCGGATTGCCTCGAGCAGGCGTAGGGTGCCGATCGCATCCGCGTTGGCCGTGTATTCGGCCGTCTCGAATGAAACGGCGACATGGCTTTGTGCCCCAAGGTTGTAAATTTCGTGGGGCTGAACCTCCTGGACGATGCGGATGAGGTTTGTCGCATCTGTTAGGTCCCCGTAGTGCAGAATCATGCGACGGCCTGGATCGTGCGGGTCGCTGTAGAGATGATCGATCCTGTCCGTATTGAACAAGGAGGCACGTCTCTTGATGCCATGAACGTCGTAGCCTTTCTCGAGCAGCAACTCGGCCAGATAGGCGCCGTCTTGACCGGTGATTCCGGTCACCAGCGCTCGCTTTCTGTCTGTTTCAGGCACTAGTTTCCTTCCGTTCCCAATTTTCCCAGATATATCGATACTGCCAGGTCGGCGTGTGCGTGACCGCAAGCCGGTCCTGAATGGCCGTCATCCGCCTCTCAGCATTCTCGACAAAGTAGTGAAATTGTATCTGAAGGGCGGCAACACGCTTCACCAGACGGGTATCGAGCATGCGCTCGAGCAGTTCGTATTCACCGCCTTCGATATTGATCTTCATCAGCGCGACCTCGTCAATCGCGGCTTCTTCGAACCATCGCTTTACGTCGCGGAATTCGACATCGACCTGTGACTGCCTGCGCTTGTGCGCAGAACTGCTGGCGCCGGCAAGGCTTAGCGTTTCCGTCCGATCGCTCGCACCGAGCGCAAACGCATAGACGTCGATATCGGCGTTTCGAGAGAATCGTGCGCTGATCGCATCAGCGAACTCGCGGATCGGTTCGAAAACGTGAATGTGGCACCGCTGCCGCGCATATAGATCGCTTGCCCATTGGCCTTGGTAGCCGCCGACATCGAGGACGACTGAGTCCGGCGCCAGGTCATAGTCAAAGCGAAATCGCGAGTCCCCGCCATCGGCATTCCAACGAGCCAGTACTTCGCGATAGGCGCGCCGATTCTTGCGATTTCGAAGTCTCTCGAACATCTGAGCGATGCATTCCGCACGCAAAAAACGCAAGTTTACAGGAACAGAGTTTTGAGAATGTGTTCCTGGACGGGAATCCCGTCGCCGAGGTTGCCGAGATAGTAGCGTGGGATGCCGAAGCCCTTCTTGCGCCGGTCCAAAATCTCGTCGGGCAAGATGCCCCGATAGGCTTCGCGCAGCAGTCCCTTTGGCGCGCCCCGAGGCAAACGGATTTCCTCCGGCAATGAGAACGAAAATTCGATGATTCGGCGGTCGAGCAGCGGCACCCGCGCCTCGAGCGAAACCGCCATACTCGTGCGATCGACTTTGGTCAGTACCAGACCAGGCATGAACGTATGGAAGTCGACGTACTGGAGCCGCGTACGAATCGGCAGATCCTCACGCCAGTATTTGGCGAAATGCCACCAATCTTCATAATCATCGGGGATCTCGAGCCGCCTCCGGTACGACGCTTTGGCCGGTGTCGGCATCCCGCCCATGATTCTGGCCCACAGACCTGGTCCGGAGCTGAAACCCATCTCGAGCAGCTGCAGCACACGGCTTCTCGCACTGCGCCGATGCGCGCGGGAGCGCAAAGCCCACGAGACCTTCTCCATGGAATCAGGCCAGTGCGGCCATTTGTCGTAACGTTCGAATCGCGGATACGTGCGATATCCGCCAAACACCTCATCACCGCCGTCTCCGGTGAGTACGACAGTCACTTTCTCGCGTGCTGCCGCGCTGACGAGCCAGGTCGGCATCGCAGACTCATCGGCAAATGGCTCGTCAAACCACTCCTTCAGCCTCGGCAGAAGATGCCGCGCCTCGTCGGGAGAAAGGATGCGTTCGAAGTGATCGGTATCGAACTGCTCTGCAACCTGTCTGGCGAAGGGCGTCTCGGAGACGGAATCGGCGTCGAATCCGATCGAAAATGTTTGAACGTCGGCGCCCAGCAGGGCAGCCGCTGCGACGACGACGCTCGAGTCGACACCGCCCGACAGGAAGAAGCCGACGGGCACGTCGGCAATCAGTTGATCGCTCACCGAGGCGGCTATCAGGCGGCGAAGCTCTTCGCATGCCTCCGCGAACTCGATGTTTCGATCAAGTGACGGGTCGAGCTGCCAATATCGCTGCGGTGCCGAGAGCCGCGCATTCGCGACGTCGAACTCGATCGTATGCCCTGGTTCGAGTTTGAAGACGTTGCGGTACAGCGTTTTCGGGGCAGGCACATAGCGATAGCCCAGGAAATCGTAAAGAGCGGTGCCGTCGACTCGAAGCAGCTCGGTGGGGAGAGCGGATTCGATTGCTTTGAGTTCCGACGCAAACGCGAATTGCTTGCCGTCATAGTAGTAGTAGAGCGGCTTGATCCCGGCGCGATCGCGAAAGAGCTTGATCTTCCGCTGCCTCGCATCCCATAGGCCAATGGCAAACATACCGTCGATTCTGTC
>JAOTTJ010000303.1 GCA_029864465.1 Gammaproteobacteria bacterium
GAGAGCAGCCCCGTGCGGATGTCGAAGCGGTCCATCAGGCCCAGTGCAGTCGCGACGTTCCATTCGCCGCCGGGCCACGAAGAGCCGATATTGACGCCCTCGAACGCCGAGCGGATCACGGGCGGATGCCAATGATGGTGGACGTCGATGCGGCCGCGCTCCTGGGCTGTCGCGAGCGGGATCATGCGTTGCGCGGCCAGTGCCGCGGCACCGGCGCCGGCGAGCTCGAGCGCGCGACGGCGGCTAATGCGGGCTTCTGGTGTTCTTCTCATCGAGGTCGCTTGGCGGGCGCCGGCCCCTAACGTTGTTCTTTGACGTTCGAGTATAAGGTAATCGACGCCGCAGGCGGCGGTCTCGGCAACCGATGAAGCGTTGTTTTCCGGTGGCGCTGGCGCCGCGAGCGAGATATCCCGATCCATCGAGTAGAATTCCTGTGTAAGTTATCGCGGGGGTGAACGTGGATAGACGCAACTTTTTAAAGGTGGCAGGCGCCGCGCCCGCAGCCTTGGTCGCGGCACCCGAGCTCGCCCAGGCGACAGGGCCATTCCTGAACACCGAGCTGCTCGCTTACCGGAACAATAATCGCTCGACGGTTGCCTGCCAGAACGGCATCGTCTGCGCGAGCCAGCCACTGGCTGCGATGGTCGGCATCGACATACTCAAGGCTGGAGGCAACTGCATCGACGCTGCCATCGCCGTCAATGCAACACTCGGTCTGACCGAGCCGCATATGAACGGTGTTGGCGGCGATTTGTTTGCAATCGTCTGGTCGCAGCTCGACCAGCGCTTGTTCGGTCTGAATGCCAGCGGTCGGGCGCCCTATTCGTGGGATCTCGAGCGCGCCGGGCGGCGCGAGCTCAACCGCGTTCCGCGCGTGAGCCCGCTCTCCTGGACCGTGCCGGGTTGCGTCAGTGGCTGGGCATTACTCAACGAGCGGTTTGGCAGCCTGAGTCTGGCGGCCTGTCTCGAACCTGCGATCGGCTACGCGCAGGCGGGATTTCCGCTATCGCCGGTGATTGCACAGGCGTTCGAGTGGCCCGCCCTGCTCGAGGAGTCCGGCGCCAATCTCGCGAGCGTTTATCGGCCGAACGGCCGCACGCCGACGTTCGGCGAGATTTTCAGAAATCCGCTGCTCGCACGCACGTACCGGCAGATCGGCGAAGAGGGCGCCGCTGCCTTCTACGAAGGCGAGATCGCCGAACGCATCGTCGCCAAGTCGGACGAGCTCGGCGGTGAGATGAGCCTGCGTGATCTCGCCGACCATTCGGCGAACTGGGTAACGCCCCTCAGCACGAGCTATCGCGGCTTCGACGTCTGGGAGCTGCCGCCGAACAGCCAGGGAATCACGGTGTTGCAGATGCTGAACCTGCTCGAGCATTTCGAGCTGAGCGATCTCGAGCCGAACTCGGCCGAACACCTGCATTTGCTCATCGAAGCCAAGAAGCTCGCGTACGAGGACCGCGCCCGCTATTACGCCGATCCCGAGTTCGCCGACGTCCCCGTCGAGTGGTTGATCTCGAAGGACTATGCCGCCGAGCGCGTCGAGCTCATCGACCCGAGGCGCGCGAGCCGAAGCGTGCGTCCGGGCGACCCTGAGCTCGACTCGGACACGATCTATATGACGGCCGCGGATAACGACGGCAACATGATCTCCCTGATCCAGAGCAACTATTCCGAGTGGGGATCGGCGCTCGTTCCGGAAGGCGTCGGCTTTGCGATGCACAACCGAGGAGTGAGTTATTCGCTCGATCCCGGGCATCCGAATCGGCTCGAGCCGCACAAGCGCCCGTTCCACACGATCATTCCCGCGTTCGTGACCGAGAACGGTGCACCGCTGTTGTCCTTCGGTGTCATGGGGGGTGCGTTCCAGCCACAGGGTCACTCGCAGGTATTGATGAACATGCTCGATTTCGGCATGTCGCCGCAGCAGGCGGGCGACCAGCCGCGCGTGGAACATATCGGCAGTTCCGAGCCAGCAACCGGCCTCGTCGAGGGCGGCGGCACGGTCCGCTTCGAGCGTGGCGTTGCCGATGAGGTCAAGCTCGCGCTGGCCGAGATGGGCCACGAGCTCAGTGGTGCGCCGCGCGCGGCCGGCGGCTATCAGGCGATCTGGCGCACCGAGGACCCGCGCGTTTACTTTGGCGGTTCCGATCCGCGCAAAGATGGCGCTGCATTGGGCTACTGAGATGCCGTCTCGTGAGAGTGCCGCCGTGGTAGCCGATCCCATAGCCGTCGTGTAGCGCATGTCAGAACCCTTCGTCATCGATGAGTTCCAGGAATCCGTGCTCGATACCGTGCGCCGGTTCAACGCGGAGGTCGTAGCGCCGGTCGCGGCCGAGCTCGACGCTCGACAGAATCCTGACGACTGCTTCTCGTGGGACATCATAGAGAAAGCCGACGATTTCGGTATTCGCACGATGACGTTGTCTGAGGACTGGGGCGGTATCGGTGCGGATTCCTTGACGACGGCGCTCGTCATCGAGGAGCTGGGCAAAGCTGACATGGGAATCTCCGTTGTCATGGCGCAGACGCTCAAGATCGCCCAGATTCTGCAGCTCGCGCTGACCGAGGCCCAGCAGGAAAAATTCATACCGATGTTTCGCGACACCTCGCGCGGACTGCTCGCGATCGGCATCACAGAGCCCGAGACGGCGTCGAACTATTTCGTCCAGCACGACGCGCCGTTTCAGACCAAAGCCGAGAAAATCGACGGCGGTTGGGAACTCAACGGCATGAAGCATTTCATCTCCAACGGCAATCGTGCCAACGTGTATTTACTGTTCGCACAGACCGAGAAGGGCAAGTCCTTAGCAGAGGGTTCCACGTGCTTTCTACTCGACCGATCACTAGCGGGTTTTACGATCGGTCGTGTGCACGACAAGATGGGCGAACGTCTGGCCAACAATGCGGAGCTGCACTTCCACGACTGTTTCGTGTCCGACGAGAATGTCGTTGGCGAGGTCGGTAGAGGCTTTCAGGTGCTCGTCGATTTCTTTCCAGCCTCGAACGCGTATGCGGCCGCAACCGTGATCGGCACGGCGACTGCCGTATACGAACGTACGGTCGAGTGGGCCAAGTCTCGCGTGCAGGGTGGTAAGCCGCTCATCGAGCATGACGGGGTTCGCGCGCAGATTGCCGAGATGCATATGTTGCTCGATATCGCACGGACCTATGTGCGCAAGGCAACCTGGATGGCCGATAACCGCGACAAGGGTTGGGACCCGGCACTCGCGGCGTTTCCAAAGGTGTTCGCTTCTCAGGCCGCCTGGAAGATCGCGACCTGGGCGTCGGAGATTCACGGCGGTTACGGCTTCATGCGCGAGCTCGGGCTCGAGAAGCTCGTGCGCGACACGGCGGCGTTTCTGCATTCGGATGGCGTCAACCGTACGCTGCTGCTCAAAGCCGCGAAGATGATCTTCTAGGGTTCGCGATGAAAGCCCTGGTCCTGCACGAGGCCAACACACCGTTCGACTTGACCGAGGTGCCGGATCCGGTCGCCGGGCCCGGTGAAGCCGTGGCCAGGGTCTACGCTTGCGGCTCCGGGTTGACCATTCAGCATTTCAAGGCCGGGCGCGTGCCCGCGGTCTTTCCACGCATTATCGGGCATGAGATCTGCGCCGAGATTGTCGAGGTCGGCGCGGATGTTGAGGGCCTCGAAGTCGGCGACATCGTCACGTCCTACTTCTATATGTATTGCGGGCACTGCAAGCAGTGTCGCGCGAACTTCCAGCCGCTCTGCGAGAACTTGGGCGGTTTCGTCGGCCGGGAAATCGACGGTGGTTATGCCGAGTACATCAAATTGCCCGAGCGCTGGTTCATCAAGCTGCCGAATGGACTCGACTGGCGTAATCAACCGGCGCATGTCGGCGTTGCGATGGATGCCTTAGCGACACCTTATAAAGTGCTGCGGCGAGCGCGCATCGAGGCGGAAGACACCGTGGCCGTGCTCGGTGCCGGCGGCGGCTTAGGGTTACATCAGATTCTGATGGCCAGATGGGCTGGTGCGCGCGTTATTGCCGTCGACACGAAGGCAACCAAGTTCGACGCCTGCCGTGAAGCCGGTGCCGATGAGGTCGTCGATGCATCCGAGAACGATGTTGTCGAAGCGCTCATGAATTTAACCGACGGCAACGG
>JAOTTJ010000304.1 GCA_029864465.1 Gammaproteobacteria bacterium
TGAGTCCGCATACCAAGGTCATCGTCGTGACGGGCCATGGCGATCAGGCCAATGCCGTGAAGGCGGTGGGGCTCGGCGCGTACGATTTCTATCAGAAGCCTGTCGACGTCGATGCGCTGCAGCTTATCGTCGAGCGCGCATTTCATATTCACGAGCTCGAGGACGAGAATCGGCGTTTGGCTCAGGATATCGGCACCTCGCCACTCGACGGCATCATCGCCTCGGGTGAGCCGATGCTAAAGGTCTGCCGCATGATCGAGAAGGTCGCGCCGACGACGGCGACGACGTTGCTCATGGGTGAGAGCGGTACGGGCAAGGAGCTGCTCGCGCGCGCGATCCATGCGCTGAGCCCGCGCGCAGGGGCGCCGTTTGTTGCGATCAATTGCGCGGCGATCCCGGAAACGCTGCTCGAATCCGAGCTCTTTGGTTTCGAGAAGGGCGCATTCACGGGCGCCGTCAAACAGACGCCCGGCAAGCTCGAAGTTGCTGACAGCGGGACGCTGTTTCTAGATGAAATCGGCGATATGCCGCTTGCGTTGCAGGCGAAGCTGCTGCGGTTCCTCCAAGAACGGACGTTCGAGCGTATCGGCGGTCGTTCAGAGATCGCCGTCGACGTGCGCATTGTTTGCGCGACGAACCAGAATCTCAGCGAGGCGATCCAGGTCGGTCAGTTTCGTGAGGATCTCTATTACCGCATTAGCGAGATCACCGTCGACATTCCACCGGTCAGAGACCGGGATGGCTGTCGCGTCTTACTCGCGCAATACCTGCTGAATCGCTATATGAAGCAACACGGCAGCACCGTGAAGGGCTTCTCGGCAGAGGCGCAGGACGCAATCGACGCCTATGCCTGGCCCGGTAACGTTCGCGAGATGGAGAACAAGATCAAGGGTGCCGTGATCATGGCCGAGGGTAAGTTCGTGACGCCCGAGGATCTTGGCTTGCCCAACGCCAAGTCGGTGCCGTCACTGAACCTGCGCAAGGTTCGCCAGGAGGCCGAGACACGCGCAATCCGCGAGGCGCTCGCACGCTCCAGCGGCAATATCTCTCGCGCTGCGGAGCTCTTGGGGATTACGCGCCCGACGCTCTACGACATCATGCAGAAGTACGATATCCGCTGACCCCTACTTGAAGTGGTCGGGGTTGAGCTGATGCCGGCTCAGGAGCTTGTAAAAGTCTGTGCGGTTGCGCTTGGCGAGCCGTGCGGCCTGGCTCACATTGCCGCCTGTGATCTGCAGGAGCTGGGATAGATAGTTGCGCGTGAACTCCTCGCGCGCCTCCGAGAATGACGGCAGCGCGCTCGCGGCCTGTTCCCCGAGGCCTGTGCGGACCTGATCGGCTGAGATCACGCGCGTCGGGCTCAGGGCCACGTTTTGACGGACAACGTTGTAGAGCTGGCGCACGTTGCCGGGCCATTCGTTCGCCACGAGGCACTCGACGGCCTCGGGCGCGTAAACCTTGCGTTCCTGGCCGGTCTCCTCGGTGATCTTGATGAGAAAATGCTCGACGAGCAACGGAATGTCCTCACGCCGGGCGCGCAGAGGCGGCAGCTGGATGTTGACGACGTTGAGCCGGTAGAACAGATCCTCGCGGAACGTGCGCGCCATCATGAGGTCGTCGAGATTCTGATTCGTCGCGGAGATTACGCGCGTGTCGATCGGTACGGGGTCAGTCGCGCCGACCGGACGCACTTGCTCTTCCTGCAGGACGCGAAGCAGCTTGATCTGCAACCGCATCGGCATGTCACCGATCTCATCGAGCAGCAGCGTGCCGCCGTCTGCCGCCTGGAAAAGGCCCTTGTGGCTGCGGTGCGCACCGGTGAACGCGCCTTTCTCGTGGCCGAACAGCTCCGATTCGAGCAGATTCTCGGGCATTGCGCTGCAATTGATCGCGATGAAGGGATTGTCGCGGCGCATGCTTGCACGGTGGATGGCTTGGGCCAATAGTTCCTTGCCCGTTCCCGATTCGCCGGTCAGCAGCACGCGCGTATCTGTGTCTGCGACCATGCGGGCCTGCTGCAGGCAGTCTTCCATGATCGCGCTGCGCGTGACAATGTCCGTGTTCCAATCTTCCGCCCTCTCGGGGAGGCCCGAGATTTTCATGGCCCGCTGCACGTAGTCGAGCAGCTGGTCCTTATCGATCGGTTTCGTCAGAAAGCCGAATGCGCCGCTCTGTGTTGCCTCGACCGCATCGGGGATCGTGCCGTGTGCCGTCAGCAGTAAGACGCAGAGCCCCGGCCGCTGGCGCTGGATTTCCTTGAGAAGCCCAATCCCGTCCATGTTCTCCATGCGCAGATCTGTGATCACGAGATCGGGGCGAAATCGTGGCAGGGCGGCCAACGCTTCCGCTGCACTCTCGACCGCGACGATGTCATAGCCTTCCGCGCCGAGCCGGATGCTCAGAAGGCGCAGCAGCCCCGGGTCGTCGTCGACCAGCAGAATGCGCCCGCGTGCACGTTGCTCGGCCCCGGTCGTCGTCTTATTGGACGTTTGTGGCACCGTCTCGTTCTCTGATAGATCTTTCAATGCTTGTGATTGCTTCGAGTTTCTCTTGGGCGTCGGCGAGCTCATCGCGCAAGCGCTGGTTTTCGGCCTGCGCCGCTGCGAGGCGCTCGGTTCTGTCCGCATCCAGCCGTGCGATCTCCGCCGCACTGGTCTGGCTTTGCTGCCGTGCTGCGGTGTCGAGGATCAGTCTTTCCTCGACCTCTTGCAAGTGTATCGTTGCCAGGATCCGTTCCTCCGGCAAGAGCGTGTCGCCGGCCGCGAGCAGCTCCGCAAGCCGACGCTGCGCCTGGAGCGGGTCGGCTCCGGCATGCCCGGGCGTCGCCAGCGCGAGCGCGAAGCGCAGCCGGTTCGTGGTTGTCGGCGCGAGTGCGGCGGCCTCGGCCGCGCTATCGAAGACCTCCGCCTGCAGCACCGCATCACCCTCGACGAGGGCCTGCATCGTCTCGAGATAGATGCCGAGGCTGCGCGTATCCATGGGCGACGCCGCCGCAGCGCCGAGGTCAGGGCCGCTAGCGGGCTCGCTCGGCCGGCTGCCGAAAAGCGAGGGGACGCTTGCGCAGGCACTCAGCGCAAGACAGCCGAGGATTGTGAGGAACCTAGCCTGCATGCGTCACCGGGACTCCGGATGATGGCGAAGCACAGGGGGTCTTGGGCGAGCGCCTGGGGACGTCTGCAGGCTATGCATTTGCGGCCGCCTTCGTCTGCGTTTGCGCGACGGGTCCGCTCATCGGCAGGCGGACGCGAAAGTGCGCGCCGGACCATTGCCCTTTGATGAGCTCGACCGTGCCGCCGTGGGCTTGAACGCACTCGGCTACAACCGAGAGCCCGATGCCCGTGCCCCCGACGGGTCCACCCTGCGGGCGGCGACCCTGATAAAACGCTTCGAAGATTCGCTCGCCGTCCTCTTCGGCTACGCCTGGGCCATTGTCGGCGACATTGATCTCGAGCGCATCGCTCGTCGTGTTGGCGCTGATGTGAAGGAGTCCTCGTTCAGGCGTGAATTTAATGGCGTTCGAGATGAGGTTTTCGAGCACGAGACGTAGCTTGCCTTCGTCGGCATAGATTTGTAGCGGCGCGATCTCAAGTTGCAAGCGGATTTTCTTCGTCGAAATCGCAAGTCGGTGCTGGCTCAACACGCTGAACAGCAAGGGCTTGAGCTCGAACTCGGATACTTCGAGCGCTGCGGTTTTCGTTTGCCACGCGCTGAACGTCAACAGGTTCTCGATGAGCTTCTGCAGCTTGACCCCGTTGTCGCGCAAAATCCCCGTAACCTCGCGTTGCCGCGTGTCGAGCGTGCCGACGGCGCCGTCGAGAAGCAGCTCCGTGCCCTCGCGAATGTTCGCGAGCGGTGTCTTGAGCTCGTGCGACATGTGGCGCAAAAACTTGTTCTTTTCCTCGGTGTTTTCACGAAGACGAGTCCGCAGCCATTCGAGCTGGCGCCCGAGCGTTTCGATATCACGCGGGCCCGAGATCGTGATCGTGTCGCTGAATTGGCTCTCGCCGAGCGCGCGGATTGCCGTGTCGATCTGGCGCATCGGTCGGCCGACGAATAGTAGAAAGACGATGACCAGCGCTGCGGTGCCAGGTAGTAGCGCCGCAGCCTGCCAGCCGAGTGTCTG
>JAOTTJ010000305.1 GCA_029864465.1 Gammaproteobacteria bacterium
GTCATGGATAACCGCAGGCTATTCATCTGGATGACCTTGCTGGCCATGATCTGGCTGACTTACCGCCAGTGGCTCGAAGATTATCCGCCGGTGCCGGTGACCCCGACGACGCCGACGGCCAGCGTGGGTTCCGAGGGGCCCGTGCTGCCGGCGCTCCCGGTGGTTCCTGCGCCGGGCAGCGTGGACACGCTTCCGGAGATCTCTGCGCCCGAGCAAGCCGTGGTGGATCCGACGGGCGCTACGACTGCGCAGCCGGCACAAACGATCCGTGTACGCACGGACGTGCTCGATCTGCTCATCGACACACGCGGTGGCGATCTCGTACGCGCCGACGTGCCTCTCTACCCAGTCGACAAGAACAATCCGGATTTACCCATCCGCCTGCTCGATTACGCGCCGGAGTCACGTTGGGTCTTTCAGACCGGCTTTCGCGGGACGCAAGCCGGCGACGAGCCGAATCATCTGGCCACGTTTTCGAGCGCGCTTTCCTCGTACACGCTCGCCGACGGTCAGGACGAGTTGCTCGTCGCGCTGCAGTGGGACAACCCCGGACCGCTACAAGCGAGCAAGATTTACCGTTTTCGCCGCGGCAGCTACGCGATCGGCCTCACACTCGCCGTGGAGAATGCATCGCCACAGGCGTGGAGCGGCGTGCCTTATCTTCAGCTCGTGCGCCATCACGTGCCGGCTGAACGTTCGTACATGTCAGTGGATTCCTACTCGTATCGTGGCCCGGTCCTCTACGACGGCGACAGCTACGAGAAGCTGGATGTGGACGACATCGCCGCGGAGCCAGTCGCCCAGATCGTGACGAACGGCTGGCTGGCCGGGATCGAGCACCATTTCGTAGTGGCGGCGGTGCCGCCGCCCGAGGAATCGGTCAGCTACCAGGCGAGTGTGCGCGGGACACAGTACGTCCTGACAGCGTTGAGCCCTGTTCGTGAGCTGGCGCCAGGCGCACGCGTGGAGTACCCGGCGCAACTGTTTGTGGGACCGAAGCTCCAGGACCAGCTCGCCGCGACGGGCGACCGTCTCGATCTGACCGTGGACTACGGCGTGCTGACGGTGCTCGCGAAGCCGCTGTTTCTGCTTCTGAGCTGGGTTCACGATTTTGTCGGCAACTGGGGCTGGTCGATCGTGCTCGTCACGTTGTTGATCAAACTCGCGTTCTACAAGCTCACGGCGGCGAGTGGCCGCTCGATGGCCAAAATGCGCAAGGTGCAGCCGCGGCTCAAAGTCCTTCAGGAGCGTTACAAGGACGACCGCCAGGCGCTGAGCCAGGCGATGATGAAGATCTATAAGGAAGAGAAGATCAACCCGGCTGCGGGTTGCCTGCCGATCTTGATCCAAATGCCGTTCTTCTTCGCGTTCTATTGGGTGCTCATCGAGAGCGTCGAAATTCGTCAGGCGCCGTTCGCGCTCTGGATCACAGATCTGTCGGTGCGTGACCCGTTCTTCGTCCTCCCGCTGCTCATGGGTGGGGCCATGTTGATGCAAACGAGACTCAACCCTGCCCCGCCCGATCCGATCCAGGCGCGCGTCATGCAGATCATGCCAATTGCGTTCACGGCGATGTTCGCCTTTTTCCCGGCGGGCCTGGTGCTGTACTGGCTCACGAACACGGCTTTGTCGATACTTCAGCAGTGGCGAATCAATAAGGTGGTAGCGGCCTCTTAGCCTGCGCCGCCGCCGTCCCTCGTTGGCAAAAAGCCGGGCGGGACTCATGAGTAACTCGCAAGACACGATCGCTGCCATCGCGACGCCTCCAGGAAGAGGCGCCATCGCGATCGTCCGCATATCCGGCGCCGATGCCTCGACCATAGCGCGCAGCATGACGGGTATCCCGCCGATTGAGCGGCAGGCCACGCTCTGCAGCTTCTGTGA
The DNA here is from genome assembly GCA_029864465.1 of Gammaproteobacteria bacterium. Lineage (GTDB taxonomy): Bacteria > Pseudomonadota > Gammaproteobacteria > Steroidobacterales > Rariloculaceae > JAHEEM01. The sequence continues at coordinate 1,885 of JAOTTJ010000305.1, forward strand.
TCGGGAAGGCGTACCGGTCGATCAGGGACTCATGCTGTTCTTCCCGGGGCCGAGGTCGTTCACGGGCGAGGATGTGGTAGAGCTTCACGGCCACGGCGGCACGATCGTCAGCGAGACCCTGTTGGCAACGGTGCTCGCTTGCGGCGCGCGGTCCGCCGAGCCAGGGGAGTTCGCACTGCGGGCGTTCCTGAACGACAAACTCGATCTGACGCAGGCTGAAGCCATCGCCGATCTCATCGACAGTGGCTCGCAGGCTGCAGCGCGAGCGGCACTGAGATCGCTCGAGGGGCGATTCTCGCACCAGGTGGTCGAGCTGCAGGCTCAGCTGACTGAACTTCGCGTGCACATTGAAGCCTGGCTCGATTTTCCCGATGAGGAGCTGGAGCTCGACGACACAGAGGAGCTGCGTGACCGCTTCGCTACGACCCGCGACGGGCTTCACGACTTGCTCGCGGGTGCTCGCCAGGGCGCTGTCCTGCGCACGGGCTTGAGCGTCGTGATCGCGGGCCCGCCGAACGCAGGTAAGTCGAGTTTGCTGAATCGCCTCGCCGGATACGATGCCGCAATTGTCACGCATATTCCCGGTACGACTCGCGATCCGCTCAGGGAGCACATCTCGCTCGACGGGCTGCCGATCAACGTCATTGATACCGCAGGCCTGCGCGAATCCGCCGATCCCATCGAGATCGAAGGCATGCGCCGCAGCCATGCCGCTGTCGAGAAAGCCGACTGCCTGCTCTGGGTCGTGGAGCAGGCTGCCGACCTCGCCGCGGTTCTCTGCGAACTGCGCGAGGCCGTCGACCCGTCAGGCCGCCGCGCCACGATCGTTCAGAACAAGGTCGATCTTACGGGTGATGACGCGGCTACATTCGAGATTGACGGCGTTGGGGTGATCCGTCTATCAGCGTTGACCGGCGAGGGCCTGCCTCTGCTCATCGAGTATCTGAAGACGATCGCGGGTTATGCGGGTGAGGCGCGCAGCACGCTCGGCGCCCGGACGCGGCATGTCGCGGCATTGGAGCGAGCGAGCGCAGCGCTGGATCGCGCGCAGGCGCAACTAGTGCAGTCACGCGCACTCGAGCTTGCGGCCGAGGAGCTTCGCGGTGCGCAGCTGGCGCTCAGTGAGATCACGGGCGAGGTCACGAGCGACGATTTGCTCGGTGAGATATTCGGTAGCTTCTGTATCGGCAAGTAGCGCCGTTCCGGAGTCATTCACCGGCGTGCGCGGCAAGACCCGGGGAGTTCAATCATATCTAGAATGAATTGTCTCGACCGAGCGAGTGTCTGGGCTGGCTTCGCAGGCGTACTGATAACTTGGGCCTACTGGTTCGTTGCAAGGAGTTCGTGAGCATGAAATCACTAGTCGAGCTGCTGACATTCCGCTGAATGATCGCACCCGTTTTCGCGATGGCGAGCGAGTTGATTGTCGTTTTCGCTGGCCTTTGACTCGATTTCGCGAATAGTGCTCGAAACTGGTGAGGCGATCACAGAAATTTCTCCGAACCTTGTCGACACTGATCTTCCCGCCAACTTTAATAGAGCCCGCCCACGATGGTCGCCGTCATTCGTCAACAGGACCCCGAGATCACCGAGCAAGACCGGCTCGAGGCGCTCGAGCAGATGCTCGGTGTGATGTGTGAATACCTGACCAAGCTCGTCGAGGAAACGCTCGAACGCGAAGCGCTCGGGTCGCGGGAGGCGCGGTTTCAGCTCGAGGCCTTCGAGGAGCGCCGCAATCGAGCGCTAAGATTCCTCAACGATGAACAATACGGTCCGTTACCGGTGAAAATCGGCAATCTGCACCGGCTCGTCGAGGCGCTGGAGTGCTCCTGGGTCTATTTCAACGGATTGGCTGAAACCGCGGAGATCTTCGAGGATTCGTCCGACTGGACCGTACGCGTTTAACGACCGCGCCGCGCCAACACGCACGGCGGTGATCACTGCGCGTGCTTGGCGGCGATCGTCTCGAGACGCTCGGCGATCAGCGCAGCCGTCATCCATCTGCCGTCGATCATGACGCCTTCGTTGCGCCCAACGGCCCTGATGTCCTCGAGGGGATTGGCCTCGAGCAACAGTAGATCGGCGTTCTTGCCGATAGCCACGGTCCCTGCCTGATCTTCGATCCCTAGGAATTGCGCAACGTTGACCGTGCCTGTGCGCAGGACCTCGTAGGGGGTCAAGCCGGCCTTGACCATGAGCGGCAGCTCGCGGTGCAGGGAGTAGCCGGGCACGC
>JAOTTJ010000306.1 GCA_029864465.1 Gammaproteobacteria bacterium
CTGGGTATCTCGTAATAACACGATGAATCCGGGCGTCTCCGGTGCCGTGACCGGGTTCCGTGACCTGCAGCAGGGGCTTGGTCTCGACATCGTGCCGTCGATAACTCTGAGCCAACAGAAAGACTTTGCGGCTGCCATCAACGGATCGGAGAATGACCCTTCGCTCGATGTGTTCTACAAGGTGACGCCCGGCCTCAATGCCTCGCTGACCATCAATACGGATTTTTCCGACACCGAGGTAGATGACCGTCAGGTCAACCTATCGCGATTCAGTTTATTTTTTCCAGAAAAGCGCGATTTCTTTCTCAGAGACGCCGATATTTTCGAGTTCGGGCGGCTCGGAACGATTTCGAATTTCGGGCAGGGACCCACATTCTCGCGGCCGTCTCTGGAAAATGGCCGGCCGTTCTTCTCGCGCAAGCTCGGCCTCAGCACATCCGGTGAGCAAGTCGATCTCGAATACGGCGGGAAGCTCAGCGGCCGCGCCGGGCGCTGGAACATCGGCACACTCGCAATTCGTCAGGATGCCTTCGAGGATGTAGACGCGACCGATATTTTTGTCGGCCGCCTCGCGGCCAATGTGCTGGCTGAGTCGACGCTCGGATTGATGGCCACGAGCGGAGACCCTCGCTCCAATCTGGACAACGACGTCGTCGGGCTCGATTTTCGTTATCTGAACACACGGCTGCCGAGCGGGCGCACGCTGCAGGGCGATGCCTGGGTCCAGAAATCCAAAACTGAGGATCTGGACGGCGAGGATGGTGCCTACGGAGTGCGCTTGCAGATCCCGGGCGGCACGGGAATTCGCGGTAGCATCGGCGTGAAGGAGATCGAGGAGAACTTCAATCCGGCATTGGGTTTCGTCAATCGCTCCGGGATACGCGATCAGACATTCGAGCTCGGTTACACGCATCGCCCGCGCAGCGATCGATGGCAGCAAATTTTCGGCGGAATCGACGTGCAGAGAATCGATCTGCTGACTGGCGGGCTGCAATCGGAGGTCATCACGTTCCGGCCGCTGGAGCTCGAGACCCGTCGGCGCGACAACTACGATCTGCGCTATACGGCCAATACCGAGGTCGTCGATCAGTCATTCGAGATTTCCGACGGTATATTTATTTTTCCCGGAGAGTATTCGTTCGACGATTACGGTTTCGATATTGGCACCGGTCAGCATCGTCGGCTGGTAGGCGAGTTCAGCTATCGGACCGGAGAGTTCTACAATGGTGACCGGCTCTTCCTTCGCGGAGTGCTAACTTGGAGCCCGTCGAGAAACTTCAGGGCCCGGCTCAGCTATGACTTCAACGACATCGAGTTGCCCCAGGGGGATTTCGTCGTGCGGCTCGTAACACTGAGGGCCGACGTCGTTTTCTCGTCGACGTTGTCTTGGGTCAATCTGCTTCAATATGACAACGTTACAGAGACCGTGGGAATCAACAGCCGCTTGCACTGGATTCCCGAAGCCGGGCGCGAGGCCTTCATCGTCCTTAATCACAGTTTGCAGGACTTGGATCGCAACAACTCCTTCCATTCGAGTCAAGGCGACTTGACGCTGAAGGTCAACTACACATTCCGCTTCTGATGGTCAGATGAATCTGGATTTTCTTAGCGGGCTGCTGCTGATAACGGTCACGCTCGCGATCGTGTTCTTCGTGGCCAAGGAAATTTTTGGCGATCGCCGCGCCGGGGACAGGCAAGCGCAAAGGCACTGGGCTCATGCTCTTGAATGGTTCTCGGGCAGCGAGACTAAGCCGGTCAATGAGCATCTGATCGGCTCAGCCGGCGAGGTGATCTCGCATTCGGGCGATAGTGCACGCCCGATGAGAGTCCGACTTGGGTTCGAAACTTGGCCTGCCCGACCGGGCTCGACCGAAGACAATCCGTTACCAGTTGGCAGCGCTGTAGAGGTAATCGAAGTCGATGGCGCGGTTCTGGTCGTGGTGGCAGGCAGTGATCCTGCGGGGCTGCCGAACGGCCGCTAGCGGACGTAAGCAGCCTTCAGTGAGCAGATAAGAAGCGAGTCTCTGCACGTCGGGAGGAGCAAAGTGACGAAGTTCGAACTTCGTCAGGTCTGATCCCGGGGCGACTGCTGTAGAATCAGCGCGCGGCTCGGCCGTAAGCGAGATTCAAGGATGACAGATACCAGAACGCCGCTCGAGGAGACGGGCACTTACGCGATTGGAGCGAGGCCAAAGGGCTTTAGCCGTATCCTCGAGTCCATCATGCATGTGGGGCGAGGACTTCTGGCGCGGACACGCCAGAACGGTCGCGCTGCCGAGCATCCCGCGCAGGCGCTTGCCGAGCAGTGCCGAGCCCTGCTGGGGCATCGCGGGGAGGCCACCGGCCTGGCGCTGGCTAACGAGATACTTGCCGATTACCAAGCCCTGCCCGGCGACGAACGCGTGCGCTTCTTCGAGCTGCTGAACGAGGACTTCGATGCAGATACGCAGGCAATTCTCGAGGCGGCAAGGGCTTATGAGCGCCAGGCCACATTTGAGACTCGTTCGGCACTGGCCAAAGCAGTCGAGGCGCCACGGCGGCGGCTCTTCCGACGGCTGAATATGGTTCCCGACGGAACCAGGAGACTCGTAAAGATGCGGGGCGAGCTTTTGGCCGTCATCGATGAACGCCCCGATCTCAAGGCGCTCGATTCTGACCTCCGACACCTGCTGATCGCATGGTTCAACCGGGGGTTCCTGGTCATGCATCGGATCGACTGGAACTCTCCGGCCAGCGTTCTAGAGAAGATAGTCACCTACGAGGCCGTGCACGAGATCAACGGCTTCGAGGACCTTCGTACGCGGCTTGCGGAGGATCGTCGCTGTTTTGCGTTCTTTCATCCGGCCATGCCGGACGACCCGTTAATCTTCGTGCAGATAGCGTTGACCAACGGGACAGAAGGAGCCATTGCGCCGTTGATTGCCAGAGAGCGGCAGATTGCGGACGCACGGGAAGCCGACACGGCGCTGTTTTACTCCATCAGCAACTGCCACGACGGGCTGCGGGGTATCAGCTTCGGCAATTTCCTGCTTAAGCAGGTCATCGAGGAGTTGCGAAGAGATCTGGAGAACATCAAGAATTTCGTCACGCTGTCTCCGGTCCCTGGACTGTGTCAATGGATAGCGAGCGTCTCGGTGGATACGCTGTCGGAGCCGATCCGGGGTGAAATCGGCGCGGTGCGCGAGATTTTGGCTGGTCTCGGCTCGCTGGAAACCGCCGGGCTTTCGGACGAGCTGGAAAGTGCGCTACTGCGACTCTGCGCGCACTATTTGTTGAACGCGAAGCGCGGAGGTGAACCGGTCGATCCCGTCGCGCGCTTTCACTTGAGCAATGGGGCTGCGTTGGAGCGTATCCACTGGAAAGCGGACTGTTCGCCGACGGGTCTGCTTCGCTCGGCCGGTATCATGGTCAACTACGCCTACCGTTTGAACGACATCGAGAAGAACCACGAGAAATATTTTGCTGACGGTGAGGTCGTCGCCTCATCAGACGTGCGCAAACTGGCTTAGACGGGCCGAGCTAATAGACTCTGACCGTTCCTTTTTGTCACGGCAAACCGCCAGGCGCTTGACCGCCTCCGACTCCGACGCTACGGTGCGCGTTGCGCCCGGCTCCGAGCCGGTGTCTGAAGACGACGAGGAACTTGAAATGACATCTATTGCGACCCCCAAGCACTTATTTTTAGTCACATTTCTAGCGCTCGGTTTCGTTAATTTGGCCGCAGCTCAGTCACAGCAAAACCCACGGCTCGCGCAGCTCGCCGACGCTGCCGGGTGCGTATCGACAGAGATCCCGAGCATTCCAAATGCTGCGGATGCCACGATGGAGCAGATGGTCGCGACCCAGGGCGCAATACAGGCTTACATCGAAGCGAGCAACACACTGCTCGAGTGCCTCGAGGGAATTTCCGGCAACGAGGAGCTCCCGGTTGAAGACCGTCAGCTTGCGCTCGAGGCCTACAATGCCGAGGTGGAGAATCAGGAGACCGCGGCGGAGAATTGGAACGTCCAACGCACCCGTTTCCTGGAGATGCAGCAGTAGCTCATCAGTCCTGCGTGCCGGGGCGCAGACGACTGCGCCCAGTCGGTTTCGGGCGGCGCCAATTC
>JAOTTJ010000038.1 GCA_029864465.1 Gammaproteobacteria bacterium
GGAGACGGCGAGATCCGCGTTGCCTCTCGTACCCTCACAGACGACCGCTGGGTCGTCGTGCTCATAAGCTCAACCGCTCCCGCCCGTTACTATCTCTACGATCGCAACGCCGGCACGACCGAGCTATGGTTCGAGGCGCGCCCGGCACTCGCCGATGCGGTCACGACCCCCATGCATTCGGCCGAGATCGAGAGCCGCGACGGGCTAACGTTGGTCAGCTACTACACGCTACCGGTAGCGAGCGATGCCGATGGAGACGGTAGACCGGCAACGCCGGGCCCAATGGTGCTGCTCGTTCACGGCGGCCCATGGTACCGGGACTTCTATGGCTTCAACTCCATGCACCAGTGGCTCTCCAACCGTGGTTACGCCGTGCTGTCAGTCAACTTTCGCGGCTCGACCGGCTTCGGTAAGGCGTTCGTCAATGCGGGCGATCTCGAATGGGGTAGGAAGATGCATGATGATTTGCTCGATAGCATCGCATGGGCCGTCGATGCGGGCATCGCGCGCGAAGATCAGGTTGCGATCATGGGCGGCAGCTACGGCGGTTATGCGACGCTCGCAGGGCTGACGATGACGCCTACGACATTCGCTTGCGGCGTGGATATCGTGGGACCGTCCAACCTGGTCACACTGTTGTCGACGATCCCGCCGTATTGGGGACCCATGAAGAGATTGTTCGCCACGCGCGTCGGCGACGACGAAACCGAGGCCGGCCGCGAGCTACTGACCGCGCGCTCGCCGTTGACCTACGTAGACCGGATCGAACGGCCACTGCTGATCGGTCAAGGGGCTAACGACCCTCGGGTCAAGCAGGCCGAATCCGACCAGATCGTCACGGCTATGCAGACGAACGGTATCCCGGTTACCTACGTCCTCTTTCCCGACGAAGGTCATGGCTTTGCGCGGCCGGAAAATCGCCTTGCGTTCAACGCGACTGCGGAAGCGTTTCTCGGCAGTTGCCTCGGCGGCCGTGTGGAGCCGATCGGCGATGACCTGCGAGGCTCGTCGATCACGGTACCCGTCGGCGCGGAACTCATGCCGGATCTGCAGGCGGCCCTGGAGACGGGGGCCGGAGGCAGCGCGCAAGTCAGTCAATGACGGCCTGATAGACGACGCTCATGAATCGGTCGCGAATGCTGCCGGCATCGCGCGGATAGCGCTGCGACAGAAAGATGCCGATGAGCTCCTCTGACGGATCCACGAAAAAGCGCGTATTGAAGAAACCGCCCCAGTAGTAGCTGCCGGGGGAGTGCGGCACGCCCGCGCGGCCCGGATCCTCGATAACCGCGAAGCCGAGGCCGAATTTGCGCCCGGGGCTCACGCTGAGATCACCGATGCCGTTGCGCGTCATGAGCTCGACCGTCGTCGGACTCAGTAGCCGCACGCCGTCGAGATTCCCGCCGTTCAAAAACATCTGCAGCAAACGCACGTAGTCGGAGGCCGTCGAGACCAGGCCGGCGCCGCCGGAAAAATACGTGCGCGGCCCCTTGAAGTGGAATGAGGCCGAGTAGACCAGCGTACCGTTCTCGACCGGCTCATCGCCGAGCTCGCGAATACCGCCGCGTCCGTCGGGGACGTAGACCGAGGCCAGGCGGGCGACGTCTGCCTCGTCGAGATAAAAATGCGTATCGGTCATACGGAGCGGCCCGAAAATACGCCGCTCGAAGAACTCCGCGAGCGTCATACCGGACACCACCTCGACGAGACGGCCGACCACGTCTATCGAAAGACCATACTGATACCGGGTTCCAGGCTCGAACATCAGCGGCACCGAACCGAGCTTCCTGCTCAAGTCGGCAATAACCCCTTCCGTTTGCGATAGCCCATCGGAAATACCGGCTTCGCGGTAGAGGCGCGCAATAGCTTCGTGGCGGTCCGAGCTCGCGTTGAACTGATAGATGACGCCGGACGTGTGCGTGAGCAAGTGCTGGATCGTGATCTCACCTTCGGTGGGCAGCGCCTCGAAGCCACCGTCCACGGCCGCCAGCACCCGAGGATCACCGAGTTCCGGGATGAACATCGAGACCGGGTCAGTGAGCAGGAAATGCCCTTCCTCGTGCAGCATCATGATTGCGAGGCTCGTGACGGGCTTCGTCATCGAGGCGATACGAAAGAGCGTATCGGCGGCCATCGGCTTGCCGTCGTCGATGTCCGCCATACCGATCGCTCTCAGGTACGCGACTTGACCTCGGCGCGCGACCAATGCCACGGCGCCAGCGACCGCGTCCTGCTCGATCGCTCGCTCGATGAGCGTCTCGATGCGCGTAAGGCGCTCGGACGACAAGCCGACCGCCTCGGGCTCAGCCGTCGGCAGGCCCTGCCCGGCCGCGAGCGGCGTGGCGAGAAAGCCGAGCAGCGCGAGGCAGAGGCGCAATCGGCGTCCGGGCACGAAGTGCAACGCCATCACCTTGCGCGACGCCGCCCTAGCGGCTGTCGGGCCCGACGCCGAACGAGCCCGTAAACGGCGTGCGTCCGTCCGTGAAGACGATGTCCCTGCCGTTGGCTCGCATCGATCCGTCCTTCGCCTGAAAGCCTTCGACGACGATCTCCGAGCCGATAGGCAGCGCAGCGCGCGTAAAGCCACGTCGGAAGAGCGCGTTCGGCGGGCCGCCCTCGATCATCCAGCGCTCGATAGTTCCGTCAGCACTGGTCACGTCGAGATGAATCCATGAGTGAGGATTAATCAGCTCGAGCTCGACGACCGTGCCCGTAAGCGTAATCGGCCGGTTGACGTCGAACTCCGCAGCGAACGCATGATGCGCCGACACCTGCACGGCACTGGCCGCGAGAGCTGAACCGGCAACGAATGCGATCAGACTGATACGCATGACATTCTCCCCACTGTTAGTTGGCCGACGGAGCCAGCCCGGCTTCGACACGCCCGGCGCTCAACAGATTCGGCATTGCACGATTACCTTCGTGACAAGCGTACTCGTAGATCTGGATGCCGTCCGGCAGCCGCGTGATCGGCACGGCCGCGGTCCACGGCCGCGTAAACGTCTTCGGGTCCTCGACCGTGATCGTGTACTCCATGTCAGTCTCGCTTACGCGCCGGAAGCGCTCGATGATATGCAGCGATTCCGAGGCGCGGGTCCAGATGCTCGCCCATTCGTAATTCGTCCGGTCGAGGAAGTTTATCGTCTCGACGACGAGCGTATCGCCCTCCCAATGCCCAACGGCTTCTCCGAGCCACTGGCGAATCGAGCCGTGCTCGCGTCCGTCGACGGGGATGATCCGCCGGTCGCGATATTCCTCGTGCAGTATCGTGACAAAACCCGGGCTCTGTACGATGCGGTTGTGTCCGCCGTTCGGTCCCTGCCACATGATCGCGGTAACGCCGTCGGTTAGACAGCGCTCTCCCGTATCGGGGTCCAGATAGGACTCGTACGGTCCGACGCCGTATCGCGCGTCGGAGCGTCGCGCCGCGATGCGGGCGTCGTCCGTGTAGGGCAGCTTGCCATCCAGCGGATCGACGATTAACGACGTCTGGGCGTAGGCTTGACGCGCACGTCCATGATCCTGCCAGAAAATGTTGTACTCGTTGCCGCGGATCGGCGACTCGTCCAGCGTGCTCCGACCGACGGCGACACCGTCGAGACCCGCCTCGCGGTTTGCCGCGCGCTCCGCCTCGATGCGAGCAAGCTCGGCGATCTCTTCGTCCGTCAACGTTGCGCGCCCGGCAAGATCGTCGGGCCGCTCGAGCGGCGTCGCGCCCTCGTAGCGCCAGACGCCTTGCAGGTCCGGGTCGCCCCACGGCGTGCGCGACAGCGTCCAATCGTCAACCTCCTGTGCGGGAAGGCGCTCGGTGTTGCTTGTGATGATCGCCGCGGCGACCACGAGAACGGCACGAGAAAGTTTCTGTGTTCGGCGTGACATCGCTAACCCCCCGTCAATCGTTTTGCTCGCCGGTCTCGGGATCGACGACCCCGAGCTCACCGTACATGAGCTGCTCGACGTACTCGACACATTTGTAGTCGAACAGTCGTTTGTCCGTCTCGAGGCGCCGGTAGAGCGGCATGCGTATCGTCCACGGTCGCGTAAACACGTTCGCATCTTCGATCGTCGCCTCGTACATGAGGTGATACGGGCTCATCGGCGTATAGCGCTCGACGACACGCAGCGCATCGCTGTGAAAGTTTCCGGCGCGGTCGAACCAGGTGCGATCGTTGAGGTCGGTTACCTCGACAACGAGCGTGTCCTCTTCCCAACGGCCGCGTGACCAACCCATCCATGTGGGCTCGGGGCTGTCGCCGACGTCGCTCATGAAAATCGTGCGCGTCGTGTCCGCAAATTCGTAAGCGATGAGGATCTCGTTCGTTCCCTGAAGGATCTGAAACGGGTACGGCATATAGGTCGCTCGCGGCACGCCCGGCATGTAGCACTTGATCTCGGGATCACGCTCGAGCCAACGTGCAGCGTTCTCATCCCGTCGTGCAGCAGCCCAGGGCTGATACGGGATTTCTCCACCGACGACGACACTCTCCCCGCCCGGCACGCCGCCGGCTGCGCCCAATGCGCGGATCTCGGGTGCCGGCATTGGGACAGGCGTCGAACGACCCAATCCGGGCTGTTCCGCTCGCGGCAGCGCAGCCGTGAGCGCGAGCGCAGGCCGTGCCGAATGGGCCTCGAGATCATAATGCGCCGTGTTGAGCGCCTGCCAAATACCGTTGAGGTCGGGACGTCCGTCCGCCGTGCGCGGCGCCGTGTAGTCGCCGGCCTGCGCACGGACCGGCGCGGCGTTGAGCCACAGCGCTGCGAAAACTGCGGTGGCAACCGCCGATGCCAGGACGCCTCGGAATCCGATTCGCATTATTCTCGACTCCCCCTCCCCGGCGCTCTTCAAGAAGCGTCAGGACATCATGTCATGGCGACACTGTCCCCGAGCAGCCCCCGAGTAGCCGCGCATCGCGTGGAGCTCAGCCAGTGTAGCGGGAACCGAGCATAGGCTCACCGTCACGCGTAATCTGTTCCGTCCACAGCGACGGCGCGCCACTTCTGGCTGGCGCACCAATGATCGTGATCTCATCGCCGGGCTTGAGCGTGTCGCGCGTCCAACCTTCGCTGGAGCCGAGCCCGCTCGCGCTCGGCAGCCCAACGAGCCACTCGACGACCTCACCATCCTCGCCGGTCACCTCGACAAAGATGAGCGCGTGCGGATTGACGAATTGAAAACGCGTGACGGTCCCCGTGATCGTGACCGAGTCCGTCAAATCGTAGACGACGTTCGACCCGTGATGGGCGAGCGACGGGACACTCGAGAGCAGCAAGCCGACAGCAACCGAGGCAATGGCGATGAGTCTGGGGCTCATACGAATTCTCCTGTCATCGACGACCGCGGTCGTCCCAAAGGCGGCGATCGCCGCAGCCGGCACACAGACACATCGTTCCCCGATGCCGGCGCCCTCGGGCTCTGCCCTCGCCCGTAGTGGGTCCGGGCGCATTCCCGTATTATCGGTATCTAACCGCTAAGATAATGACTAGCGCCATGAAGAATCAAGCTGAATCGCAGCCGTCGCCAGTTTCGAAACGCGACCAATCGGGAGGGGATATCACGTGAATAGACCGTTCGCCGCCAGAATCGTCGCGCTCGTTGTGATCGTGGCCACTTCGTCGTTACTGCCGCCGGCGGCGCTTGCCCAGGCCTATGTCAGCGAGTCGGTCTGCCCCGACAACTCGCCGGTGACGTTCCACCGATGCGCGCTCGAAGCGGCGCAGTCGTTCGATCCGCCGCGCACCCCCATCGGGCGCCCCGACTTCAATGGCACCTGGGTCCTGCCGGGCGGGCAGATCGGCGGTGCTTATGAGGACCTCGAAGCGCACCCCAGAACCCGCGACAACCTCGGCGGACCGGCTACCGTCGTGGATCCACCGGACAATCGCGTGCCGCTGCAGGCCTGGGTAGAAGCTCAAATTCCTGAGAATACGCAACGCTATTTTCACCACAACGCTGCCTGCATGCTCGCAGGCGTACCGAACACGATGTACCACGGCGGACCGCGCCAGTTCCTGCAAACACCCGACCACCTCGCCATGCTGACCTACAACTCACATGGTTATCGCATCATTCCGCTAGACGACCGCGCTCAGCCGGGTCAGAAGATTCGATTGTGGAACGGCGCTTCGAGCGGCCGCTGGGAGGGCGACACGCTCGTAGTCGAAACCTCGAATCAGAATGGCCTACCCTGGCTCGACCAGTTCGGTCGGTTCTACACTGAGGAGATCGAAGTCGTTGAACGCCTCACCCTGGTCGACGCCAACACACTGCACTACGAAGCGACGATCGAGGACCCCAACGTATTTACACATCCGTTCACGATAGCGCTTCCGTATCGGCGCGCTGCGGACGAAAATTACGAACTTCAGGAATTGGCTTGTTATGAGAATAACGAAGCCCTCATGCGGATCTCTCGCATGAGCGGGTTCAGTGTCTTTCCCGGTGTGACGCCGGCAGAGGCACGCGCCGCAGCGGAGGCAACACAGTGAGATTTTCGGTACGACTCGTTACGCCCGCCCTCGTGGGACTCCTCGCTGCCGGTGCCGGCAACGCACAGCCGGCCGCGGACGGCTATAGGCCACCACAGACGGTCTACGGGGAGCCAGATCTGCAGGGCATCTGGCAGACCATGAACACGGCTGTCTGGAATATTCAGGACCACGCAGCCGAGCTTGGAATTCCAGCCGGCCAGGGCGTCGTCGTCGGCAACGAGATTCCCTACCGCGCCGATGCGCTCGCGCAACGCGAGGAGAATTACCGCAACCGCGCTACCGACGATCCCGAGGCGAGCTGCAAAATGGTCGGCGTACCACGCACGATGTATATGCCATACCCGTTGCAGATATTTCAGACACCCGGGCAAATCACGATACTATCGGAGTACGTCCATTCAGTTCGCAAGATCTACCTCGATAGCGCCCACCCCGAAAATCCCGTCCAACAGCTATGGATGGGCGATTCGCGGGGGCATTGGGAGGGCGAGACGCTCGTCGTCGATACCGTGAACTTCACGGACCAGACGTGGTTCGACCGATCGGGCAACTTCCACAGCGATGCCCTGCACGTCATCGAGCGTTTCACGCGCACGAGCCCGGACCATTTGCTCTACGAGGTCACGATCGAAGATCCGGAAACGTTCACAGAACCCTGGGAAATGAGTATGCCGCTGTATCGGCGCATCGAAGGTAATGCACGCCTGCTCGAATACGAGTGCCAGGCGTATCTGGAGCTCGAAAGAAACAACGAATAGGAAAAAGGCCAGCCCGTCTTGCGACAGGCCGGCCCTCCGAGGTCTATTAGCTTACTGACCCGCGTCTAAGACGGGATTCGTTAGCGTCCCGATCGTGTCGATCGTGCACACGGCCGTATCACCGTGTTTCATGTAGATCGGCGTCTCGCGCGCCGTGCCGACGCCCGACGGGCTGCCCATCGCGAAAACATCGCCAGGCTGCATCGTCGTGATGTGGGAGACATAGGACAACATATCGAACGTGTTGTGGGTCATATAACCCGTGTTCGAATCCTGCATGACCTGACCACTCAACGTCAGCGTCTGCGTAAGCGCATGCGGATCGCCAACGAATTCCTTTGGCACGATGAATGGCCCTAGCGGCGCGAACGTATCGTGATTCTTCTGCAGGAACCAATCCGTGCCCATGCGTCCGTCACCGCGCCCGCCGCGGTCCGAGACGTCGTTCTCGAGCGTATAGCCGAAGATGTAGTCCTCGGCATCGGCGACGGACACGCGGCTCGCGGGCCTGCCGATCACGGCGGCGAGCTCACACTCCCAATCGAGCTCGTTCCGCTGCGGAGGCACGCGGATCGCCTCACCGTCGGCGATGACCGTGCTGGCTTGCTTCAAGAAAATGTATGGGTTTTGACGCGTATCGCCAGCTTCACGCTCCCAGATGCCGGGAATCGGGTCGGGGACCGGTGTCTCGTCCACCGGGGGCGTCGATCCACCTCGTCCGGCAGCGGTTCGTCGAGCCATTTCGGCAGCATGCAGCGAGTAGTTAGACGCCGCGTTGTAGATGATATTCGGCATTAACGGCGGTCGTGTCCTGACCGAGCCGACGTCCTTCGTCTGCCCAGCGAGCTGGCCGGCCGCAGCCGCCTCGGCAATTGTGTAGAGCCGCGGCCGAAGCTGCTCGTAACGGACGATCAGATCGGTCATATCTCGCGGGATCGGTGGTTTGACGCCGGGCAGCTGATTATTCGCCTGACCGATATTCACGACCCGCGTGTCATCGAGCACGAGTCCCAGATAGGTCTCGCCGGCGTCTTCGAACGTGCCGAGCTTGAAGGGCTGCTGGGCAAGCAGCGGCGAAGAGAAGAGTAGCGCCGAGGCGAGCGCAAGCGCAAAACGGTTCATGGTGAGTTCCCCTGCGATCTTATTTGGTTATCGCGACCCGCCAATCGTTGACGAACGCAACTCGACGGTAGCCCTGTGCCGCATGGCTGTCAACCAAGAATCGGCCCAGCGCAACCTGGCCCGACGCCCAGGCGTCTGTCGAGCCGCGCGGGCCGCTGCATCACGATCTCGGTGTTGCTGTCGATCAGGAGCCGACGGGTGAACGCCATGAAACGTTCTTCCTGGAGCGGCTCGCCCTTGGCGGGTCTCTGCTTGCAGAAGATCGTTAACCGAGCTACGTTAATGGCCGGCGGAACGGAACAGGTAGCTCTTGGGAGATCTCCCGATGAAAGCAATGCTCGGGGTTATCGCGGCTGGGACCAGTCTGCTGTGCTCGGTTGCCGCGGTCGCGCATCACTCGTTCGCGTCGGAGTACACGGCGGACAAGCCGATTGCCTTGACGGGCGTCGTGACGCGCGTGGAGTGGACGAATCCGCACGTGCGTTTCTATCTCGACGTTCCCGGTGCGGACGACGCCATGACGAACTGGAATCTCGAACTCGCGAGCCCGAGTGCACTATCGCGCAATGGCTGGACGAGCCGGTCGCTACAGATTGGCGATGAGATCTCGATCACGGGCTTCGGTGCCCGCGAGGACAATACCTACCGCGTCAACGTCAGGTCGGTGGTTCTCGCCGACGGCCGCACCGTGTTCAACGGGCGTGCGCCGGACGAGCCCGAGTGAGCCCCTGGACACGAGGAGAATCGACGTGAGCAAGCTCAATCACGTTTTCGTGGCGATCGCGATGAGTCTGCCGGCCCTGACCTTTGCGCAGGTGCACGAGAATGCCGCCGAGCTGCTGGCCGGTGACCGCGTCAGGGCGTTGGGACAGCAAGTCGAGCGTCCACCCGCGCCCCAAGGCGAGGCACCGCGGCTACCGGACGGCACACCGGATCTCAACGGGCTGTGGGTCGGCGGCGGTGTCGTTCAGGACATGGCACTGTTTCTCAAGGAGGGCGAGGAGATCCTGATGCTGCCCGAGGCGCAGGCCATCAAGGATGCGCGCACAGCGCGGGACAACCCGCAGTACTGGTGTCTGCCGATGGGTGTGGCACGCACGACGCCATATCCGTTCAGGATCATCCAGAACTACACGCATCAGGACGCCACGCACCTGTTCATCTTGCACGAGGGCAACATCCACAGCTATCGGCAGGTCTTCATGGATGGCCGCGAGCATCCGGAGTATCTGGACCCGACCTGGTACGGGCACTCGATCGGCTGGTGGGAAGGCGACACGCTCGTCATCGACACGATCGGCTTCAACGGTAAATCCTGGCAAGACAACCAGGGCTATCCAATCACCGAGCAGCTGCACAGCGTCGAGCGATGGACGCGGACGAGTCTCGGCGAGCTTCGCCGCGAAGTCACGATGGACGACCCCGGCGCCTACGAGAAGCCGTTCACGCTGGAGTTCACGGCCCAGCTCGCGCAGCCCGGGGACGAGCTCATGGAGTACATCTGCCAGGAGAACAACCAGTTCGGCATCGCGGGCGGTCACACGAATCCGTACGGGGAGCCCGCGCAATAGGACAATAGACTCCAAGACGCCGGCCGCGTTGTCATCGAGGCGAACATCGGCGACAGCGGGCCGTTCGAGTTCGCGCTCGATACAGCCGCGAGCATCTCGCTCTTCGAGCGGCCATTCACGTCTCCCGCACGTCCACACGCCCGGCCGCGCCGCCTTGCGCAGAGCACCCGCGCCGTCGTCCGTTGCCGAACAAGCGCCTGGCAGCCATGTTTTCCCGCTGTCCAAGGACTCTGTACTATCAGCGCTAGCTGCCCGCCAACGAGGAGAAGAATGACAATGCGCCCGGACGAACGACTCGAGTATTCCGCCATCATCGACCGCCCGGTCCCGAAGCTGCCCGACGGGGCGCGCATGGTCGTCTGGACGATCGTCAACGTCGAGGTCTGGGACAGCACGAAGCCGCAGCCACGCACGGTGATCACGCCACCCGCCGGTGGCTCGCCAATCCCCGACGTGCCGAACTGGGCATGGCACGAGTACGGCAATCGCATCGGCTTCTGGCGCCTGAAAGAAGTCCTGGACGCGTTCGACGTTCCGACGACACTCGCGCTCAACGGTCTCGTCTGCAAGGCCTACCCGCGCATCGCCGAGGAGGCACACAAGGCTGGCTGGGAGTTCATGGGCCACGGCTATTCGCAACTCAGCATGCAGAAAGTCGAGGACGAGCGGCTCGACATCCAGAAGACGCGTGACACGATCGAGGAATTTACGGGCAAGCGCCCACGCGGCTGGCTCGGCCCGGCACTGACGGAGACCGATGAGACCGTCGACATCCTCAAGGAGGAGGGCTTCGAGTATGTCGCCGACTGGGTGCTCGACGACCAGCCTGTCGAGCTCAAGACTCGCGCCGGCAATATCGTCAACGTCCCCTACACCCAAGAGACCAATGACGTCGCAATGATGCTCATTCAGCATCACAAGGCATCGGAATATGCCGACCGCGCGCTCGATCAGTTCGAGACTTTCTACGAGGACTCACTCAAGCAGCCACGCGTCATGGCCCTGCCCTGCCATCCCTACATCGTCGGCGTGCCCCACCGGATCAAGTATTTCCGCAAGATCTACGAAACGATTCGGCGTAAGCCAGGGGTGCTGTTCTGGACCGGTTCGCAGATCCTCGACTGGTACTTGAGTCAGAAATAGCTAGCCATGAATAAGCTCGCGGGAGCGCCGCCCGAGCCGCGACCGCCGCGCGCCGCCACTGCGAGGCGCAGCGGGCGCGCGCACGTGTTCGTCGCGGTGTTGCTGCTGAGCGCGGCTACGTCCGCCCAGGTGCCGATGAAAATCGGCCACGTCGTTCCGGGCGTCGCACCGCGCGGGCGCGGCGCGACCGAAGTGGCCGAGCTCGTTACCGCCGATTTGCGCTGTGACATTACCGCGAGAGTTTTTCCGGCAAGCCAGCTCGGCGGCGACACTGACCTCATCGAAGGGCTGCAGATCGGCTCGATCGAAATGGTGATCCTGCCGGGCGCGTTCCTCGTCGGCTTCCAGCCGTTGATCGGCATCCTGGACTTCCCGTTTTTCTTCCCGCCGCGCTTGGACGATCTGCTCGAGGTACATCGCAGTGACGCCATGCGTGCTGTACTCGATACGACCACCGAGAAGGACATCGTCTCGCTCGCGGTCTGGCACACGGGCTATAAGATCTGGACGAGCAATCGCCGCTCGTTGCACGTCTACGAGAACTACGCGGGGCTCAAGGTGCGTGTCATGCCCTCGATGATACTCAAGGAACAGAGCCGCCTGCTCGGCCTCACGGCCGTCGGCATGCCGTTTGCGGAAACCTATAGCGCCCTGCAGAACGGCGCCATCGACGCACAGGAGAACTCGATCGATCTGAATTTCTTCATGAAATTCCACGAAGTGCAGGACTACGCCGCAATCACGAACCACGGCATCCTCGACAACGTCGTCATGGTCTCGAAAGATTGGTGGGATGCGCGTGCGCCGTCCTGCCAGGCGGCCATTCGCGATGCCGTTGAGACCGGCGGTCGACTGACGGCGCAGCTCACGAACTCGGTCATCGAGGAACTCGCATTGCCGGCATTCGAGGCGAGCGGAATCGCAATGACGACACCGACCGATGAGCAATGGAACCGCATGCGCGACGCCGTGCTGCCCGGTATCGAGCAGCGCTATATCGAGCAGAACGGCGAGCGTGGTCGGATGCTGCTCGAAGCGCTCAAGGCAGAGATTGCGCGCCATGAGGACTGACCGCTGAGCGCCGAGTTCGAACGGGCCCTCCGGGCCCGGGGCCGCTGACTTGCGCTCGATCGCCGCAAGACTCGAGAGCGTGCTTGGCGCCATCGATGGCATCGTGCGCGTCGTCGTCGTTACAGCACTGCTTTCCATGACGGCGGTGCTGTTCTTCAATTCGATCGGCCGCAGCGTGCTCAACGTGTCGTTCGTCGGCGGTCCGGCGCTCGGACGCCTGCTCGTCATCTGGCTGACATTTCTCGGCGCCTACCTGGCCGTACGATCGAGATCCCACATCACTGTCGATCTCGTGCGCCGCCTGCTTCCCGACCACATCGTCGACGTGCTTACAATTTTCGTCGGTCTATTCAGCGCCGCGACCTGCGCCTGGGTCGCCTGGCTCAGCGCCGCGTTCACGTGGACGCGATTTGCCGCCGGGCAGATCGATCCGATGCTCGAGATCCCGTCCGGTGTCTTCTATCTGCCCGTCCCGATCGGTGCGTGCCTCATGACGCTCGCGTTCCTGCAGCTCGCGATGGTGTCGGCGATCCGCCAGGACGCGGGACAGTCGCCTGCGTCAACGAAAGCGAGCTAAGCGATGGCCGTTGCAGTCTTCGCCTTCGTTGCACTCTTTCTGCTGCTGATCTCGGCGCCAGTCTTCATTGCGATCCTCGCGCCGACCCTACTGACGTTTGAGCTCTTCGGGCCGCCCGTGCCGACGATGGCTCTGACTCAGCAGATGATGCAGGGCATCAACAAATTCAGCTTACTCGCGATTCCGCTGTTCATGTTCGCGGCCGACATCATTTCCCGTGGAGAGATCGGTGTGCGGCTGTTGCGCCTCGTCGAGACAACCGTCGGGCACTTATACGGCGGCATAGCAATCACGACCGCTGTAACGTGCGCACTGTTCGGTGCAGTTTCCGGAATAGGCCAGGCTGCGATCGTGAGCATCGGTCCGATCGTCTATCCGGCTCTGATCAGGCAAGGATACAGCCGCGGCTTTGCCGCCGGTTTGATCCTTTCGGCGTCTACGCTCGCCATGCTGATTCCACCGGGCGTCGCGATGATCCTGTATTCCCTCTCGACGACGAGCTCTGTAGGCGGTGTCTTCCTCGCTGGGCTCAGCACGGGTCTCGTATTCATGCTGTTTCTAGCGATCTACTGCTACACGTACGCGCGGGTCAAACGTGTCGGTCAACAGCGCCGCGCGTCGTGGCAGGAGCGCTACGTCGCACTTCGCGCCGCAGGTTGGTCGCTAGGTCTCCCGGTGATCATTTTCGGCGGCATCTACGCAGGCACGTTCACGCCGACCGAGGCGGCGTCCGGCGCGTGCATGTATGCGTTGTTCGTCGAGATGGTCGTCTATCGCAAGCTCGATCTCAGAGGGCTGTCGGAGGCTACGTCGCGATCATCGATCGTCATCGCCTCGTTGCTCATATTACTCACGGCCGGCTCGGCCATGGCCTATTTTCTGACACTGCAGGGCGTGCCGCAGATCATCGCAGGCGCTATGGGCGATACTGGCGCGACCGGATTCTTACTGTCCGTCAATCTCGTTTTTCTGATCACGGGCATGTTCATCGACCCGAACTCCGCGATCATCGTGCTCACGCCGCTGTTTCACCCGATTGCGACGGCGCTTGGTATCGACCCGCTGCACCTCGGTGCCGTCATCGTCTTCAATGTAGCGATCGGCATGATTACCCCGCCGTTCGGCATCAATCTTTTCGTCGGTATGGCGACGTTCAAGTTGCCGTTCGATGAGATCGCGAAAAGCGTACTGCCGTTCATCGGCATCGCGCTCGCAACGCTGGCGCTGATCAGTTACGTGCCGATATTCGCCACGTGGCTGCCGCGACTCGTAGGCAACTGAACGTTTATTCCGGCTGCAACGGTAAGTAACGTCGCGTCGATTCGAGCTCGCAGTTGAACGGCGTCATCTGCAGATGCGGGGAGTACCGCAGATCCCTCGTATGAGTCATCGATCCGACGATGTAATCCGGATCTTCTAGCGTGAACTCGAGCCTCAGGTGCGTTCCGCCCTCGAGCAATCGGTATCGCTCCACGACATGCTTTCGCGCGCCCGACGGTACGCCGTTCTGGTAGGGCGAGCGGTCATCGGCGAAGTTCGTCGTGTCCACGACCAACACGCCGCCTTCCCACCGGCCGATCGAGTGGCCTTCGTGCGTTCGCTCATCGGCCGGCGGATGCGCGCGCCCGTCCATATAGACCGTGCGCTCCTGATCGAAGTACTGACCGCGGAGCATGACGATCTGATCTTCCTCGACGAACTCGATCTGCATCGGGAAGAGGTCTGTGTAGATCAGCCCGCCGGGCGTCGGCTTTGTGATACACGAGAGCTCGGGGTTTTCGAGTGAGTTCTCGTCAAAAGCCTCGGCGGCCACTCGACCTCCTTCGGTCAAGATCAAATCGCGTGTCATGAGCTCGTGGAGGCCACCCGGATAATCGGGCGCGAGGCGCTCTCGATCTGCGATCCATACACCCTCGAGCGTCGTGGTGCTGGCCTCGACACTGGGCAGTGGCCGAGGCTCGTATGAGATCGCCCGGCCGCCCTTTTCAAGCGACGCGATTAGGCCGTAGGGCCTGCCGTCGCGAGCCGGGTACACGCCGGCGATGACGAGATCACCGATCTCCAGCGTGTCCCTCGTCCATCCACGTCGCAAGAGGCTGGGCACCGAACCCATCTGAACTTCCCACGACACTGTCTCGCCCGCCTCGTTCGTGGTCTCGACCACGAAATAGCTGTGCGGATTTCTGAGCGAATACTCGGTGACCGTGCCTTCGAAGGTCATTACGGTATTCATATCCAACGCGGCATCGCTGTGATGGCCGAGCGCCGGTCCCGCCAGAACGAATATGGCCACACTACCTAACACTTGCTGCTTCATGGTCGTCCTTGTGTGTATTTCTGCGGTCTAGACGATCTCATACTGATTCGATCGCAGTGCATTATTCGCCGAGGCACGGAGATCGAATCTCAGGCGCGGGCTCCAGCGAACACGATCGTAACCGGACTCCCCGTTTCTACGCTTTGCCCGGTTGGGCTCAGTGCACCGGTCGCCGGGTCGACCCGGAAGGTCACAATATTATCGCTGCTTTCATTGCAAGCGTAGAGAAACGTTCCCGAAGGATCGAGCCCGAAGTATCGTGGCCGCTCACCGCCCGTCGGCGTCCACCCGACGAGGGTCAACAAGCCGCTCGTTTGATCAATGGCGTAGGCTGCGATGCTGTCGTGACCGCGATTCGAGCAGTAGAGGAAACGCCCTGATCGATGCACAGCGATCTCGGCCGTCGTGTTGTTGCCGGTGAAATCACTGGGCAATGTCGACAACAGTTGCTTGTGGGTCAACTCGCCGTTCTGCGAATCGTATGCGTAGGCCGCCAGGGTGGAATCTAGCTCGTTGAGCACATAGGCGTACGGCAACGTCGGATGAAATCCGGCGTGCCGGGGCCCCGCACCCGGTTGTGCCGCGACCGACGGCGTATCAGCCCAGACCAGCGTTCCGCTCGCGCTATCGAGCCTGAGCACGAATATCCTGTCTAAGCCCTTGTCCGGTACGAGCAGGAAGCGCCCTTGCGGGTCGAAGGGATTGTGGTGCGGGTGAGAGCTCGTCTGTTGTGTCGGGTGTGGTCCTGGCGCACCGGGCAATTCGACGAGGTCGCTTCGTGGCGCGAGCGAACCATCTCGATTGATCGGCAGAACGGCCATTGATCCGGAAGCATAGTTGGACACCACGACGAAACGGTTGCTCGCGTCTACCTCCAGATGCACGCCGTTGATGCCGCCATTCTCCTGACGATTCAGAAACGTCAGCCGTCCACTCATCGCGTCGATAGCAAACGCGGAGGTGTAGCCCTCGTCGGCATGCACCGAGTAAAGGAAACGGCTTTCGCGGTCGAGGGCCAGAAACGATGGGTTCACTAGATCAGCAACGAGCTGAACGTGATCCCAAGCCCCGGTTACTGGATCCACGCGATAGACGTTGATCCCCTCGCCGCTCGCGTCGCGTTCCTCGCTTGTGAAGCAGCCTACGTAGGCGAACAACGTCGTAGCCGACTCCGCTGATGGTTGCGCAAAAGCGCGCGGCGATACCCATTTCGCTGCGGCGATCGCCGTAACAAATTTTCCGAGCCGACTCAGTACGCTGCGGCGAGAATGAACGTCGGACATCTAGCACGGCCTCCGCTACACGGTTGCTTCTAGTGTTGGCCTAGATCGTGGCGAAATCTCCATGGCTGCGCGCCCGGACACCGTCCAATGCGGCCCCGAGGCGCCCCAGCCGCCGCGAGCCAGTTTGAGCCTAAGCCGCGCGCAGATGTCGATTGAACCAACCGATCGTATTCGTCCACGCGAGCTCTGCTGCGGGCTTGTTGTAGCGCTCCGGCGTAGCGTCGTTAAAGAAGCCATGGACAGAATCCGGGTAGATATGGCCCTCGAAC
>JAOTTJ010000307.1 GCA_029864465.1 Gammaproteobacteria bacterium
ATAGGCCGGCGCATACTCGTCGACAACCCCGCCAATGTATACGATTTCTAGAAATTCAGGAAATAGCTATGACTGCGAAAACCTTCAGCGGAGTTCTCGTTCCGGCTCTGACGCCGTTCGACTCCCATCTCGATCCTGACACCGACGCGCTGCTCACGCACTGCCGCTGGCTGCTCGATCAAGGCGCCGACGGGCTTGCCGTCTTCGGCACGACGAGTGAAGCGAACTCGCTCAGCCTCGAGGAGCGCATGAGTCTGCTCGAGCATCTGCTCGAGAACGGCATCCCGGCAGACAAGCTCATGCCCGGCACGGGCATGTGCGCGCTCAGTGAAACCGTACGATTGACCCGACACGCCGTGGAGCACGGCTGCCGCGGCGTGCTCATGCTGCCGCCGTTCTACTACAAGGCCATCAACGACGACGGGCTGTTCGCGAGTTACGCCGAGGTTATCGAGCGCGTCGGCAACGCCGCGCTAGGCGTTTATCTTTACCACATCCCACCTGTCGCACAGGTCGGCCTGTCGCTCGGCCTGATCGGGCGGTTGCTCTCGGCGTACCCCGACACGGTTGTCGGGCTCAAAGACAGCTCGGGTGATTGGGAAAATACGTCAGCCGTGCTCCGTGAGTATCCATCGTTGGCAACGTTCTGCGGCTCGGAAGTGTTCCTGCTCGAAACGATGCGCAACGGCGGCGCCGGCTCGATCACGGCGACGGGGAACATAAACGCAGCGCAGATTCGCAAGCTTTACTGCGATTGGCAGAAAGAGGACGCCGAGGCGCTACAGGCGCAGATCACGACGACGCGCCGAACCTACGAGACCTACGCGACCATCCCGGCGCTCAAGGCCGTTGCGGCAGATTTCTACGCTACGCCGGATTGGCGCGTTGTGCGGCCCCCGCTTTTGTCCCTCGGCGCCGGAGAGCAGCAAACGCTCGTAGCCGCGCTCGCGGACGTCGGTTTCGAGATGGGAGCCTGAAGCAGGGCTCGAACCGCATCCACACGGCGACCCGGAAGCTGCGCGAGCGTCAGTCGGAAGTCAGGCCCTCGACGATGAGGCCACGCCCCTCGAGATCGGCCAGATGGACCGAGTCGTGGCTCGGCACGACGATGACATCGCTCGCGTTGAGCACCCTTTTGAGCCAGCGAATCTGAAGCTTAAGCGCGTCACGGTCCTCACGTATCCGGTCGCTCGTGGCTTGCGGTCGCTGCACGAGATCCACGACCCCATCCAGCGTCCAGGTCACGTCGGCGCTGAGCAAGTACTCCGTACCGGAGTTGAGCTGCACGAAGACCATCTGGTGGCCGGGCGTATGACCCGGCGCCTTGACGAGCACCACCCCTGGCGCGACGGGATGGAACCGGGCGTAGTCGATGACGAGATAATCCGCGGCTTGTGAGGGCGTCAGCCTGATCAGCGGGGACTGCGGCGCTAGCACGAGCGTTTCGACCTGCGCTTTCGTTAGCACGGTGTGCGCCGCAATGGCTCTGCGATTGGGCGAGCGGACGATGCCGGCTACGTGATCGCCGTGCTCGTGCGTGATGACGACCAGGCTCGCTGCCACCAAAGCCTCTTGCACGGCAGCGTTGCGTTCCGGCCAATAGGGCTCGACCGCACCCATGCCGAAGGTACGATGGACTTCCTCATCCATGCCCGCGTCGATCATCAATGTCGAGTCGTCGTAGACGAGTTGAAATGCCGTGCGCGCCTGCACATAAGATTCGTCCGAACCGCCGTCGAGGACGACGCGGCGCGGCCGGTGACTCTCGGCGACCGTGATATA
Organism: Gammaproteobacteria bacterium; assembly: GCA_029864465.1. Lineage (GTDB taxonomy): Bacteria > Pseudomonadota > Gammaproteobacteria > Steroidobacterales > Rariloculaceae > JAHEEM01. The sequence continues at coordinate 1,783 of JAOTTJ010000307.1, forward strand.
GCGAAGCTCCACTGGCAGCGCACCTGGCACGAATGTCGCTGCGCGACGCAGTTGCGCCAACAGCCCGTCCCCATAGGGTTGCGCCGCTTGTGGCACGAGCGGGTCGGTTTCGGCCGCCGTCGCGCTCGACAGCCACGCTGTCGTCATGGACAGCAGGATAAGTGCTGCAGATTTCGTTGCAAATGTTCGTCGCATCGGTCGTAGTCCTTATCGTTAGATTCAAACGATCCCGCGCACGCGAATCGGTTGACTCACAGTGTGCCCGTATACGCGCCGCCGTCAATGAGCACGTTTTGCCCCGTAATGTAGCCAGCCTGGACGCTGCACAAGTACGCGCAGAGCTCGCCGAACTCGGACGGGTCGCCGAAACGCTGCGCCGGAATCGTCATCATGCGTTTCGTCCGTGCGTCCTCGTCGAACATGCCCATGAGCCGATCCGTCGCAAACGCGCCGGGCAGCAGATTGTTAATCGTAACGTTACGGCCCGCTGTCTTCTTGTCCCGCGCAATACCCGCGACAAAACCCGTTAGACCTGCCCGAGCGCCGTTCGAGAGCCCGAGCATGCCGATCGGCGCTTTGACCGCGCCCGAGGTGATGTTGACGATGCGTCCGAAGCCGCGCTCGATCATGCCGTCGATCGTTGATTTGATCAGGAAGATCGCCGCGAGCATGTTCGCATCGAGCGCCTTGATCCAATCATCGCGCTCCCAGTCACGGAAGTCCCCGGGCGGCGGCCCGCCGGCGTTATTGACGAGAATGTCGGGGTTGGGACAGGCCGCGAGCACGGCCGCGCGGCCGGCGTCAGTTGCGATGTCGCACGCGACCGCCGCGACACGCCCGCCACCGAGCGCGCCGATCGCCGCCGCGGCCTCATCGAGCGCCGGCTCTGATCGCGCGCAGATCGTGACATCAGCGCCTTCGCGCGCAAGCGACTCGGCGCAGGCTCTACCGAGCCCTTTGCTCGCGCCGCAGATGAGCGCGCGCTTGCCAGCTATGCCGAGATCCACGATATTTTCTCAGGTGCCGCCCGTCTGGGATCCAACGGGATCGGCAGCAGCGGAACCCAATCCCAAACGCATGCAGTTTGCATAGTAGGTAGTGGTTGCGGCCCAGTCGGAGAAGACCGCCCTGACTCCGACATCGCGAGCAAGAACGTCGAGAACGGTCAACATATCCCCGCTATTATCGATCGACTCCGACACGGTCTGATAGTACCAGCCACCGCCGTCGACGAGCGTACCGGAACGTTCCAGGGTCCAGGCGATCAAATCGAGCCCCGCCGCCGTTGCGCTGCGCGCATAGGCAGACGGCACGATCCGTCCGCTACCGTCGCGGCTCAGTAGCATCCAGATCGGTGGCGCGAGAATCTGTACGCCTGCATCCACGAGGTCGTCCATCGTCAGCGTCCAGGTCGCCGGCTTATCCGGATCGAAGCTGTCTCCGTGTTCGCGGTCGTCGAGGAAGATCACCTGGCGGCCGAATGCCGGCTCGTTCTCGATCCAATACCGGACGTCTGCGAGATCGAAGGACTGTGGAAAGACCCGCTCGGGCGCGATCCCGGCAGCCTTGTATTCATCGATGAGTTTCTGTGCGTAGGCTTCCTGCGATAACGCTTCGAACGGCATCGCCACTTCAGGCGCCTTGAGCTCAGGCGTCATATTCACCCCGAGCGAATCGAATAACTCGATACTCTCGGCATGCGTGAGCAGCGTGCCGCGTGTCGCATATAGGTCTGTCCGCCAGCTCGGCGGCTCGCCAAGATAGGTCTCGATCGTTCGAGCCCAGGGATCATGCGTGTCCATTTTCCCCTGTAGAGAACGAAATTCCTCGAGCGTGATGTCGCTCGTGCAGCACTTGGCTTGCGCTTCGAGTCCATTCTGCGGATCAGCCGGCGTGAATGGAACGGAACATTTCGCCGCGAGATCCGGTACCGCCAAGATGTTCGTCGTCGTGTGCAGATCGCACTGCGAATGACGGCAAACGAGCTCCTGATCGCTCGTGAATGTGACGTCGCATTCGATGGTTCCAGCGCCCATGCGCGCCGCGGCTTCGTAGGACTCCCGCGTATGCTCGGGAAACTGCAGCGGGGCGCCGCGATGGCCGATGGAGAATTCGGTTTTCTGCATCGTCTGATGACCGCACTGCCTCAATGTTTCCTTGAGATCGCCCGGATCCATCTCCTCGACAAGGAAGTACGGTCGCGGTCCGAGATCGACACGGATCTCCTGAGACGCTACGTCTTCGGCGATTAGCCATACGCCAGCCAGCAGTAAGGCCGTAGCGTGCCGCGATCCCCTATGCGTTGCTCCCAGCAG
>JAOTTJ010000308.1 GCA_029864465.1 Gammaproteobacteria bacterium
GGGTAAGTGGTGGATGCAGGGCGTCACCGGCCTCTATGTGGACCTCGACGACAACATCTGGGTCCTGAACCGGCCCAATAATCTCGACAATACCGAGAACTATGCCGCGGTCGATCCGCCGTTGGCGGAATGCTGCGTCGCTCCCCCGGCCATTATCGTCTTCGACCGCGAAGGCAACGTCATCAATTCCTGGGAAACGGAGCAAGGACACGGTCTAACGGTCGATCGCGACGGCTACGTCTGGATCGGCCAGAGCACCGTTCGAAAGTACACGAGCGACGGCGATCTTGTCGCCGAGATCGGTCGGATTCCCGAGGAGCGCCCGCCCGAGGGTAAGTATCCGCCTGAGACCGAGGTTATCGTCGGTGGCCTCGAAGAGATTCGCGTCGACGAGCAGGCCGACGAGGTCTACGTCGTCGACAACCATTTCAACGGCCGCGTGCTCGTCTTCGACCGGGACACGCTCGAATTCAAACGTGGCTGGGGCGCCTATGGTAAGCCGCTCAGCGAGATCCGCGAGACCCCGGCATACGACCCGGAGTCTCCGGCGGGGCCGGACTTCTTCGGGCACGTCACGCTCGATCTATCGAACGATGGCCTCGTCTATGTAGCCGATCGGCGCGGCAACCGGATTCAGGTCCTCTCCAAGCAGGGCGAATTCATCAAGGAATTCTTCCTCGCTACCTATACGTTGCAGAGAGGCTCTACGGGTGGCATCGCGTTCTCGTCAGACCCGGCCCAGCGTTATCTGCTTATACCCGACATTCAGAACAATACGATTCACATCCTCAATCGCGAGGATGGCGTCGAAATCGGCAGGGTCGGTAGCCCCGGCAACAATGGCGGTCAATTCCACGGATTGCACATGCTGGACGTCGACTCCGATGGCAACCTCTACACGGGCGAGGTACAGGCTGGCGAGCGCGTGCAGCGATTCCTGCTCGTCGACGAGTAAGCGCCGCCTACTGCCTGCAAGTCCGCGCGCGTTCGCTCGCGGCTAGGCCGTGCTGAACGCCGGCCAGTAGAGCGCGAGCAGATAGCCGACGATCACAACGGTCACAAGCGCGATCAGACAGGCCCAGAAGCCCTTGACGGCCATCGTCTTCAAGTTGATACCGTAGCCCGCGGCGACGGCCGGACCGCCAGCCGAGGTCGGCAGCATGAAGCCGCAGTTACCGACGGTCGTGACGATGTAGACGAACGGCAGCGGATTCAGATCGAGGCTCTGAAACGTGCTGATCGTGATCGGCACGGTGATCGCCACAGCAGCCGTGTTGTTCGTGATCTGCGTCATGAGCAACGTGAGACCCGCAAAGACCACGACGGCCACGAACCCCCCGCCGCTCGCATACGGCAGCAACGTATCGGCGATGTAGTTGGCCGTGCCGGTCTCGCTGAGAATACGGCCCAGCGCGGTCCCACCTGCAAATAGGTAGAACAGGCCCCACATCATCTTGCCTTGGGCGTACTCCCAGGTCATGAGATGCTCGCCTTTGGGCCGGATCAGGAAACAGACGATCGCGCAGGTTAGAAATGCGTAGGCCGGACTGAAAGCCGGAATGAGGTCGGAGTAAAGCGGCCGCGTGAACGCGAGCAGCGATGCGATAGCAAAAAGCGCAAAACCCCACTTCTCATGGGCGCTCATCGGCCCGAGCGCCTTGAGCTCGCCGACGAAGAACTCCCGCGTACCCTCGACCTGCTTGATCTCCGGCTTGAACGCGTAGCGAACGTAGAGGAACGTCACGACCATGACCGCGATACTGAGCGGCAAAAATCGTGACACCCAGGTCGTGAACAGGAACTCCTCGCCCGTGACCATCTCCTGGATGTACTCGACGGTCAGCAGGTTGGGCGCGCCGCCTAACGGCGTCGTCGCACCGCCCGCGCTCGTGCCCCACGCGACGGCGATGACGAGCGCTGTCCCGAGATTGCTCTCCCACAGGTCTTCGATGCCAATGAAGCGCAGCATCGCGACGACGATCGGGATCATCGTTGCCGCGACGATCGTATTGGGCAGAAACGCGCTCATGATCATGCCGATCGCAAACCACGCCAGGATTTGCTTCGTTGTGTCGGTACCGACACCGATCAGTGACGCGAGCGCGATTCGCCTGTCCAGTCCCCAGCGTGTCCAGCACGTCGTCAGAACGTTCGCCGCGAGCAACAGAATCACGAGTTCGGCCGCATACGCCGGCAGAATGCGTCCCAGCGGCGCGAAATCGAACAGCGCGACGGTCGCGAGCGGCAGAAAACCCGTGACGGCCAGATGCACGGGCCTCGTGATCCACCAGATCGCCATCCAGACCAGTAGCCCAATGCTGCAGCGGATCTCATAGCTCATCGACTCGATCGGCACGAGGAGCATCAAGAAAAATGCGGCGGGTCCCGCGAGTGTGTAGATCGTCTTGCGGTGGTCTGCGGCGGGCGCGGCTGTGTCGTTCACTTGGGTTTTCCTTGTTCTTCTCTGGATCGCCTCGCAACGCGGATCCGGGACCTCATTCCTGGCCCGGCCGCACCTCGGGCAGCTCCGACAGCATGAGCTCCTGGCAGATGAATTCCGATAGCTCGTACTCGCTGCGCTCGAACGTCATTACGCTCGACCAGGGTCGTTCGTAGGCGATAGGATCGTCGATCGTAACGACATTCTCCAGCGTATTCTCGTCAATCCGGCGCAAGCGCTCGGTCAGAACGAGCTCATCGCTGAACGGGTAACCGAGACGGTCCACCCAGCGCTGCACGTCTTCCGACTGCCAGCCCAACATGTGCCGTGTCTCGATGACGAGCGCGTCGGCCTCATAACGTCCGATCGAGTAGCCGTTCCACGTGTGCAAAGGCACGTCAGGAAAATCGCGCCCGTCCATATGTATGACACGCCAGAAGTTACCCACCTCGAACAGCATGACGATGCGGTCGGGAAGCTGGATCAGATCGAACGGCCGGGGTCGGAGATAGGTCGCCGGGAATCCCATCGGCAGGCAGGTGAGCTCAGCGGCATTGGCCTGTGTCGCCGACACGCTTCGCGGGCCGGCAATCGGCTTTGACAGCGCGAAGCGCTCACGACCCCACGCGGTCATCGGTGGATTGCCTGCTTCCATGAGTCCGTCTGAGTCCCCGGCAACCTGCCAGATACCGGCAAGATCGGGCGCCGGCCGCTCCCGCGACTGTGCGTCGACATGGCCGGTCGGCAGCGAAACGAGCGCCATGATCGCGGCGAGCGCGATCAGGCTACGCGGGCAGGCGCTTGGCAAGGGGTCGATCCTGTGCGCTGCTGCTGTGCTATTCCTGGCCCGGCCGCATCTCGGGAAGCTCGGACAGCATGAGCTCCTGGCAGATGAATTCGGCAACCTCGAAATTACGTCTGCGGTAGGTCATGACCCCGGTCCAGGGCTCTTCGTAGGCAATCGGATCGTCGATCGTGATCCGGTTCTCGAGGTTATCGGCATCGATGTGCCGAATGCGCTCCGTCACGACGACCTCGTCACTGAACGGATGACCATAACGGTCGAGCCAGCGCTGGTTGCTCTCGGATGTCCAGCCGATCACATGCCGCGTTTCGATGACGAGCGTGTCACCTTCGTAATGTCCGATCGAGTAGCCGTTCCAGGTGTGCAGAGGCACTTCCGGAAACTCGCGTCCGTCCATGTGGATGATGCGCCAGAAGTTGTCGACCTCGAACAACATCACAACCCGATCGGATAGCTGAATGATCTCGAACGGTCGCGGGCGGAAATAAGTTGCCGGAAAACCCATTGGCAGGCACGTGAGCTCCGCGGCATTCGACTCCGTCGCAGATGCGGTCCTCGGCCCATGAATAGGCTTGGCGAGATCGAACCGCTCACGGCCCCAGGCCGTCATCGGCGGTTCCTCGGCGATCAGTGCCATCCCGCGACTCGACTTCTGCCAGACGCCGGAAAGATCCGGACCGCCCTCCGGCAACGTCTGCGCACCGGCCACGCCGAAGGCCAGCAGCATGAGTAGTGCGCCGGTCAGATTGGCTATTCTTTGTCGTTGCAACGTGGATTCCCCTCTCATTTGGCCCACAGCGGCGATATTTTTGCGATGCGGCA
>JAOTTJ010000309.1 GCA_029864465.1 Gammaproteobacteria bacterium
TTGATAATTAATGGTGCTGGGATACCAAGCAATTCTTCAGCAGCCGCGGCAACCGTTCTGGTTTCCGGTAGCCTGCCGATATCTGGGGCATTGACGACCAGGAATCTTCGTGCATCTGCATCTTGTATCAAGCGTCGAATGTTTGCCGCTATGACCGAGACCGCGTTGTCGATAATCGTTTCCGAAGTCAGCCCCGTCAGCGGAGATATCATCGGAGTGGGGGTGTCGATGATCCTTCCCGGAGGCCCGAGTCTGAGCGGAAACACCAACGCACTGCGGGCATCTCGGACGTCGTTGCCGCCGATGAAGACTACGTACAGTGAATCCGACGCAGTCTCCGCATCGGGCGGTAAACCTGGGTTGGCCAAGTCGGCCAAGAACCCGGCTACCTGGGCGTTGAGATCGCCGAGACCGGAGCCTCCAGCTCGTGCGCCCGCCACAGCGTAGTTCGTGCCGAAGACCGCAGGTCGCAGAAGAAGTGGCAAGAAAAAGAACGATGGCTCGACCGAAAGCGGGTCTCCGAGAACCTGCGCCGCAACTGGCCCATTGCTCACGCTGCGCTGTAGAAAAAAGAGATCAGAACAGCCCTGACCGATGACAAGTACATCTATTGGATTACACAGGCCGATTAAGGGCACAAACGGGGACGTAGGCGGGATTGAGACGCCGAATTGAACATCTACAAAGGCAGCAGCATTTCCCGTGTCGGAGAGACTGTCGCCGAATACGAACGTTTCGGCTCTTGCTCCGATCGGCAGCAGCAAACACAGGCAAACCAGCGTACGCGTAAACTGTTTCATTATGGGGGCCCTCCCCTCACTCTAACCGAACGCAACGGGTCGTTTGCTGCCGGCCGGCGTTCCTATCGGAATGCACCATTCGAATGACCGCTTCTGGGAGCACACTCGCCGTTAACCAACGCTAATAATCAACTCTCTCTGCTAGGTCCGCTTTCGGCCAGCTTAAGCCGTCGGCTCAATGCTGAGAATATATCACCAGAACTTCCGCTTTCGAGCGGTTTCTCGCCGTAATGGGACGTTAATGATTTGGACTCGATTCGAATGACCGCTTCGGAGCGCATTCGAGACTTGGATCTCGGCTACGTTAACGACTTTCGTTACGGCGAAGTACGGCCAAATGCGGTCGTTCAGATCGCTCCCGACACCTAACATTCTGAACGGCCGCTTTCGCGGAAAGCAGTCATTCGCCAATCTCCGTTCATGGTGTAATAGATCCTTGGTCGCTGGTTCTCAATGCCACGCATATCGGCGAACTATCAATAATTTGGCTAACCCGAGAGGTTAAGCTCGAGTAGTTTCCAGTTGGCCGTTGCTGGGTCTACGGGATAGAGCTTAAATGCCCCGCCGCACACTCTTCCATAAGACTCCGCGGCACTAGCACCGAGTTCGAGGCCGAGGCTGAAGAGCTCACCGTCCGTCACCATGCTTGCTACGAGATTGCCCGCTGCGAATGCCAAGAAACTCTCATCTCGAGGGTCCACTTGAAAGTAGTAAGTCTGACCAGATGCAGCGTCAAGTATTAGCTCACATCCACCCGGCACATCCCATATGTCCGCTTGCAGACGATGTCTTCCTTGCGATACGTCATGATAATGAAATCCCCCATAGGCAGTTTCGCCAATTTTTTCGCCATCTAGAGTAATCCTTGCGTTTCTTGCAATGTACAACGCGCTGTCTTTGGTCCGAAAAAATACGACGCGAGCCAGACCTTCTGGCACTGGGATCATGCGCTCTGATTCTTCAACAAAACTCGGGCCGGATGCAGCACATCCGCAGAGTGACAGGGCGCCAACTAGTAATACTACTCTCATCACGTTTCCCCCGAGATGCACCATCGGTGGTGCGCCCTCAATCGAACACAGAGAAGCACACGAGGCCTCCCCCAACGATGCCTCGTCGAGCCTGAGTTGGTTTCGTACGAGGTTCCGGTGACTCGTATCGAATAAGGAAATATAGCTACCTCTACCTGCCGACAGCGTGTGGACGAACGTCCGATTTTCTCCGAAGCGGATGTTAACTAAACCCTACTTAGACCCAATTCTAAGTGTCCGCTGACGGCCACTTTCAGGCGATCGAGTCGCCGCTAAAAGCGTACCACCGGAATGTCGGCTCTAGGTCTGAACGGAGCGTGACCGGCCCGGCTTAAGGACTGGCGGCACCAAGAATCAGTGCCGGCGCAATTGCTATCGCAATGATGTATCCGATCCCGTAAACCAATCCGCCGGTGAGTAACGCCGTTCTGCCGACGCTAACCTCGCGTGTCTCAACAGCAACGACTTCCGAAACTAGCACAGCTTCATCGTCGCCCATTACTGCCCCTCGTTCCAAGTCGATTTCGGCAATGCGAAACTCATGCACGACTTCATCAGCCGTCACGAGGCGTACCCGCTGTCCCGGCTCGAGGAAGCCCTCCGACAGGATCAGGCGCTGGAGCTCTTCTGGGGATGCCTCGGTGGGTTGTAGTGTCGTGCAGGCCGAACTGACTAGGAGGCAAGTCAGCAACGAGAACGCCAAGCAGACGCTCTTCATTTTCTTTCTCTCGTCAGGGCGAACGGCATACGTCGAGATGACAATGCACCGTACCCTTAAGACGGCGATCTTGCGCCCATAATTTTTTGCACGCAATAGGCGCCAACGAGAAAAACTCGGGGGCGCCAGCGGCCTGTCCGAGCCCTAGAGCCGCCGCTCGGGGTCGCCAAACACCGTTGGCTCGAACTTCCGCTTCGGCCAATAGCGGTCCGCGGCACGCGACAGCGACAGCATTGCGTCTTGCTAGGGCATCGAGATCTTGTGGCGCTTGGAAGCCCGGACCTTAGGGAGATGAAGCTCTACTACCCCATCTTTGAAACTGGCTTTCGCCTTGGACGCATTTACATCAGCAGGTAGAAGTATCGATCGACTAAACGCGCCCGATCTGATCTCATGACGGAAATAGTCGTCCTGCTCCTCCTTTTCCTCCTGGCGGCTCGACCCCTTGATCGTAAGCGTTCGATCGACGATTGAGACGTCAAGATCCTTCTTTTCAACGCCGGGGACCTCTGCACGCACCAGCACTTCTCTTGGGCGATCGACGACGTCTACCGACAGCGCCCTTTGCTCGAGGAGGCTTGGCAAGCCCTCCCATTTGGGCCAGTCCCAGCGAAACGGGCGGGGCCAGCGTCGCTGGAGCAAGTCATCAAAAACCTTCTCTAGGTCCTCCAAGGGCGCAAGCGTTTTCGCTGCCGTAGTGGGTTCAGCTGTGGCTGCCTTGACTGGAATTTCAGAACTACTCCCTCCCGTCTTCGTCGCCTTCTTCTTACGGCTTACCTTCTTCTTCGGAGCAGCCTTCTTTTTTGCTTGCGCCATTATCCAACTCCCGATTGTCTAGCCCAAGGATACGGTTTCTCATTTTTTAGCGTATGACCACGCCGTAGCGGCGTTAATCAGTAGATTCACCTATTCAAGTCGCTAGCCTCGGATGCGATGTCTGCCTCGGCCCTGAAAGCAGACTTTTTCTCGATCTGGGCGACCGCGTAACTTCTGCAAACGGCCACTTTCAGCCGTCCACTCGACATCGAGAATATATCACTCGAATGTCGGCTTTGGACCCGACACTACCCGTTAATCGACGTAACTTTTTCGTTCCGAGTGCGATGTCTACTTTGCGCTCGGAAGCGGGCCTACAGTTACCGCAGAACTTCGTATGCTGTCACGCCGGCAACCGGCCAGGAGCGGAGACTCATTTTCAACCGGGGAATCAGCGGCGGCCCTGGCAGCCCGGCCAACCTCTGCGCCAGACGTAAGCCACCCCCCGCAGCGCAAGGCTCAGATGGTGGTAACTGCTTATAGAGCCTAACGAAGAGTGGTGGCAACTTGGTGAATACGCGAGCAAAGAATGGGCGGGAAATAGTTTTCCATTTATGTGCCGTTGGGATTGTAGCTAGGAGTGAAACATGAACGACATCGTTAGACAGATGGACGAAATGGCTAGGAAACTGGAGCAAGAGGCTGGTGAGCTTCGCGTCAAAGTACATCTCGCCAAAATGGAAGCGAGCGA